>NZ_DBGB01000003.1:0-42747 GCF_002295765.1 Sphingobacterium sp. UBA865
AATAAATTTGAGACAGCTTCTTGGTATTTTTTATTTTTTGAGTTGTTCCAACCGTGTCAAACCTTCCAGATAATAATAATCTGCATAGGTCAGCGGAACATCGATTTCCGAATGATGGGGTAAGCTACCCACACTATGCTGCAATAAGAAACCGCCATTGCTTGCATATTTAGCAAAATAGGTGGCTCCTGATAGTGTTTGCAGGCTTTCCTGAGCAAATGTCAAATAGGATTTGCTTTCGGTGCCAGTGGTCAATGTTGAGAGTTCAATCAGTGCAGACGCAACAATGGCTGCAGCTGAGGCATCGCGCGGCACAAAATTTAATTTCAAGGAAGAAAAATCAGCATCCGATTTATAACCCGGCTTTCCGGCATTAAAATCCCAATACGGAATTTTATCTTTTGGAAGATTCGGATGGGTCATGTAAAACTTTGCCGCCGCTTTTGCCGTTTTAAGAAATTCTGGTTTTTTGGTCTCCCGGTACATCATGGTAAATCCATAAATAGCCCATGCTTGACCGCGTGCCCAGGTTGAATTGTCGGCATAGCCTTGGTTTGTTTGTTGGTGGATAGCATGGCCATTACCATCGTAATCGACAACATGGTAAGTACTGTGGTCTTTACGAAAATGGTTTTTCATGGTTTGGGTGGCATGACTGATGGCCACATCCTTATATTTGGTATCTCCAGTCAAGTCGGACACATAACACAGCATTTCCAGGTTCATCATGTTGTCGATAATGACTGGATATTTCCATAGGGTCTTGCCGTCCCAAGACTTCTTCTCGTTCCATGATTTGATGACGCCCACCTGCGGATTATAACGTTTAAGCGCAGTATTGGCCGAGTGGATGAGGATATCCTTGTAAGCGGCAACCTTTTTGGGATCTTTAAGGTATTTAATGGCATTGCCATAGGAACAATACATCACAAAACCAATATCATGATGTTGATCAAGGTCTTTGGCTTTTTCAAGCGCCTCTGTCCATTTGATCGCCGCAGCTTCGGTCTCTTTATTATGGGTATGGTTGTAGATATACCATAGTGACCCTGGAAAGAAACCGCCGGTCCAATCCCATTCGTCTGTCCCTACCAGTTTTCCTGCAGGACTCAATGTGCGTGGAAATTTGTGCTGCTTTTCTGCTGCTTGTTCTAAAAATTGATATTGCTTTTCTGCTGCTTTAAAACTTGTGTCAATAAAGCTTGGTTTTTGATCCGTAAAGCTCAATGCGATCAGACTAGAAGCGATAACAAAAAGCGCTTTTAGACCAGGTTTTCTTTTTTTCATAACGGCTTATATTCTTAGTAAGTTACATAATAATCTGATTCTTTTTATTTTATAGCCTCTTGGCGAATCGTAAAGGTATATTTTCCAGCGGATTTGATGCTTTTAGCGGTGAGTTTGATGCGATAGAGTTCCTTACCCCATACCTGACTCAAACGTGGGTCATCTTGAGGAATGACATCGTAGCTCGCCGTGAACTGTCCAGCATCAAAGTGTAGGGTTGCGTGCCCATTATTGAGGAGGATTTCCCCTTTGCCAATTTTTGGTTCCTGAGCAACCAGAAAATGGATGATATTGGCCTGCTTAGGACCTGTGATTTTAAACTCATCCTGAATGTCCAGCCCATTTTGTACGAGGGTGTAACTTCTATTCCAGTGTTCAACATTCGCCGACTTCTCATATGCTTTTCCAATATCAAGTTGGAATCTATTTTGTGCAGGCAGAAATGCCACATTTTCAGCTTTATATTCCTTTCCAAAAGATTGGTCTGCTCCATTGATCATCGGAACATTATGGTAAGCACTCTGCATTGTCCAGATACTGTATCTGTCATCGCTAAATGTTTTCTTTGTATAGGTGCCAACACCGGCATCAATAAACAGTGGTTGTTGGTCCTGGTATAAGATAAAACTCCCGACATCGTTATGGTTGTGACTTTCATTATTGAAACCACCTTTGGCGGCAAAGAAAAACGGGCCCTTTTTTAGATATATAAATTGTGTTTCCGGATACCACTTGGCATTATTTTGAGGGAGTGAAGCGGTAACACGCTCTAATTGTGGATAGCATCTCAGGTCCTCGAAGGCGCGAAAAATATCCCTTGAAGGTTTGAAATTTGCAGTTTTGTCGCCGGTATTTTCCATATATCGGGCAAATTGCATCATCTCGCTACTATTGACATCCTGTCCATAACGGTAGATCAATAGTGGATCGCCGCCACCTTTTGCCGAAGCATCGGCAAAATTAACTACCCATTTATCTCCGCCAATATAGGATTGTGCGATGTACTCACCCATATCGCGAATTACAGGTTTATCAAAAATATTGATCTTGCCCTTGGTGGCCAGCGAAAGTATTTTTAAATAATCGTACAGTTTGCCCGCAGCATGTCCCCAATAGGAGGGTCCCTCTTCGCAGGCACCGTCTGTTTTGACATAATTGATAAAGCGATCCACAGAAGACATTGTCTTATAAATTCCCGCCAGTTGTATATCGGGATTGTCCTCAACCAAAAGTAAGGCCGTAAGAACATTAAAGTTACACCATGGATTCCAGTTATTGACCAACTGTCCTTCCTTGAGTTCAAATGCCTGCCACCACATGTCGTTACGATCCAGATAGGGCTGTATAATGCGTTGTTGGATCTGTTGTTTTAGACGGGTACTGATTTCGGGGTTTATTGTATTGAACGTATCGCGGAAGAAATAATGAACCCAGGAGAGGAGAGAGCCTACATCACCGGCCATCAGATCGACTACTTGTGTGCGCTCTTGCGGCAATGATCGCTTACTGGACTGAAAGGCCCCAAGGTGTGCCGAGAGAGACCATGTTGCCATTTCCGTCAATTGCCAACTGCCGTTTAGGATTTGGTCAACAAAGCGCCCCTGTCCTTCTGCAAGCTCCGCCAACAGTAGGTTGGTCAGCGCAGTACAATTTTCGTTCATTGGCTTTTCCATTATGCTGCGGTTGCCTGAACGCTCATATTCAAGGTAGTCGGTTGCTTTGACGACCTGCCACTGGTAGTTCAGGGCCTCGTTTCCCTTTTTTATAATACGCTCTTTAAAGGGAGCCATCAGCTTATCCCAGGCTAAACGGTCGGAATAAGCCGGGTAGGGAACCCAAGATTTGTCATTGCCTAGGCTGGCTTTCAGGTTCTCTTGTTTAAAAGCTCCTGTTAGCAGGTTCAGATCTTTCCCTAGCAGTCTTTGGAAAGAAAAACTGCTAAGGAAAAATAGTAGGATTAAGTAAATTCTCATAATTACCAATCTTGATTTTGTAGTAGTATTGCCGGATACATCCAACGATTCGTCGAAACGGATGTGTTCTTGATCTTGATCATAGGCTTTTAGATTTAATTGGTCTGAAAAATGAATTTTCTGTGAAGTGAATTTACAGTATTGATAGAGAACAATAAGGACGTTTTCTCGCAATCGTTTTCGTAACAGCCTGCCTAAAAATCGAAAGATTTTTGGTTAATATCTGTTTAGAAAGGTATGCCTGCTGGGAGTATTTGGATCAATAATTCAAAGGTCAGTGTAGCGTCTGTAAGCGATTGTCGTTTAATAAGGAAATTATGTAAACCTATTTCTTTTCGTATGATGAATATCAAAAAAACCGCGTTATTGTTATGTCTGTCACTTGGAGCATATGCAGGCTATGCACAGACAAAATGGAATGTAAAAGCCGGAGTCGCCTTTTCAAATGTGGATGCTAAAAATAAAGCGGGCGATAAGGCCAGCACGGCCGCGGTCGGAGGCCTGTATTTGGGACTCGGTCCCACATTACGCCTCAGCGATAATTTCTCTTTAGAACCGGCATTTGTGTTTGCTAAACGGGGCTTTAAACGAAAAGATGGAAGTTTTATAGGCTGGGGTAAAGATTTTAAAGCGAATACGTCTTATATCGAAATGCCTATCGATGTTGTCTTTAATGCTACGATCGGTACAGGTAAGTTGGAGGTCGGTATAGGCCCTTATATCGGTTATGGATTGGGCGGGAAATGGAAAACTTCAGAATCTGTTTACCTGGACGATATTGCAATTGATAACAAGGGAGATATCAAGTTCAAAAATGATTCGAGTGAAGGTGAGTATGGGGATTATACACTTGGGAGACCTTTTGATTATGGCGCTCGTGCAAAAGTAAACTATCTTTTTAGGGAACATTATCTTGTCGGTATAGAATTTCAGAAAGGAATTGCCAATTTAGAATCCAAATGGGGGGATTATAAATCCGGGAATGCTATACGTAATCGCTCCTTGGGTATTTCAGTTGGCTATCGGTTTTAGTAAATTAAAAACAGTGAATAAATAAGCGTGTTGTTGGAAGCATGAGCTCGTCTCATCAATCCAATCGTTTGTCTTCAGCGCCTAGTGTCTGGAGACAAACGATTGGAAATAAATCTTTCCGTTGTACTTGCTACTATTGGGTATTAGAATTCAATCCGGTAGTTAATAGTCGGAATAATACCAGTCCATTTTTGAGGTTCAATGATACGTTTGCTGAAATTGTAGTGCATA
Organism: Sphingobacterium sp. UBA865; assembly: GCF_002295765.1. Classification (NCBI taxonomy): domain Bacteria; kingdom Pseudomonadati; phylum Bacteroidota; class Sphingobacteriia; order Sphingobacteriales; family Sphingobacteriaceae; genus Sphingobacterium; species Sphingobacterium sp. UBA865. Next base: position 4,524 of record NZ_DBGB01000003.1, read on the forward strand.
CCCACAGTGTTTTCTCTATTAAGGAGATTCTGAATATCCAAAATAAACAGATGGCTTACTTTTTTGCGGTTAACCCGATAGCTCGATGAGAAATCAACACGTACGTAGGGATCGGCAGTCAGGGTATTGATGCGATCTTGGTCAATAACTTCTTCGTCTAAACGAAGCGATTCTTCTTCCAGAACAGGAGAGTACTTTCTTCCACCGGCATAAATTAATTTGCCATTGAGACCAAACAGATTATTTTTACTCTTTCCCACAGTCCATTCTTTCCCCATCAGTATATTTCCTACGTAACGTGTATTGAACGTGGTATTGTATTCTTTGCCATTGCGTGCTTTGAACTTTGAATCAAAGAAGGAGGTCGTTGCCATGAAGTAATACCCCTTACTTAACGACTTCTCAAGCGTTAGCTCAATGCCGTAATTTTTGCCGGTTCCTTTATTGATAAGCTGACGGTAGTTTGATGTACCAATGGCTGCAATATCCGATACATTGAGTAAGGAGAAGTTGATGTCGGAATCTGTAGATACTGGGACATCATAAAGATGCTGATAATAGATTTCTGTCTTAAACCGGAGTGTTCTGCTTAGGTTCTTTTCATAGCCAATAACAGCTTGGGCAGATTTTGTTGGCGAAAGAGGCTTGTTTGGCTCAAGGCTTGTTTGATCGCTACTTTTGGCAAAATAGTAGACCAAGGGCTCCAGTCGGTTATATAGACCAGTCCCAAAGGAGATCGTTTGATCTGTGGTAACACGCCAGTTTAGGCCAAGCCTTGGCTCGATAGACCAACTCTTGCTCAAGGCGAAGTAATTTGCATGTATTCCTGTATTTAGCGTTAGTTTGTCGTTCAAAACTGTTTTTAACTGTGCAAAAGCATCATAAGTACTTGTATTCCCAGTCTCATTAATCCGCTCTTTCAATGCCGCTAGCTCGGTGTCGTAGGACAGCGCATAGAGGTCATAGTGTAATAAACTTGCATTTAAGCCCGCTCTAATCGTGTTTTTACTGTTGGCGCGATAGTTTAGCGTACCCGCATAGCGAAGAGCCGTATTCGTAAATTTGTCCTTGTGATAGAGGCTGGAAATATAGTCCCGTGTTAATGTATCGGTGCTATTGGAATTGCGGCTAAGGGACATGGAAACAATATTGGTGAAATATAATCTTTCGTTTGCAATGTATTGATGTTTTAGTCCAGCACTCCCTGCGTTGAACTTTAAATTTAGATCTTGGGCGTCTGTTCGTTCTTCCCATTTTTCGTAATTACGCTCGGCAGTTTGTTGAAGTTTCCCCAAGCCGCCTATACCGAAAAAGGAAAAGGTTCCGGCTTTTTTTGTGGGAAATACAAAATTAAAAGAAAGGTCCTGATATTTTGGGACGCCAGTGTCTGAAACTTTTACGCCTACTTTTTCCAATAGACTCAATGAAGAATAGCGGTAACTAATCAAATAGGAAGCGTCACTTCCTTTTTTGAAAGGCCCTTCTAACGTTGCTCCTACGCCCAGGACTCCGACGTTGAATGTGTATTCGCGTTTGTCGGTATTGCCTTTACGGAACCTAAGATCAAAAACACCTGCCGTTGCATTGCTGTATTCCGCGGCAAGCCCACCGGTATAGAAATCAGATTTTCCCAATACCATGGTATTGAGCATACTGATTCCGCCACCTGCAGTGCCTTCGGCTCCAAAATGATTGGGATTTACAATTTCGATACCTTCAAGCCGCCACTGCAAGCTTTGGGGGGAATTTCCGCGAACAATAATTTCATTGTCATCGCCGCCGGCAGCAACACCTGGAAAACTCTGTGCCATACGGGCGGGATCAAAAAAGGCGCCAGCATAGCGGTTGGTCTCTTCCGGCGAAAAAGAGCGCCCACTCGTCATTGCCATCTGGTTGAGCGGTTGTTTTCCGGCATTGGCATAGACGACAGCTTCGGTTAATGCATTTATTTGCGGCTCCATTTCCACATTGACCATATTCTCCCGTCCACTGGTGATAAGTAATTCCGTAAATTCTTCTGGTTTATATCCGGCCATGCGAACTTGAAGCTGTTGACGCCCAACTGGAACTTGCTGCAGCCGAAATATGCCCTGTGCGTCTGTACTTACAGACTTTGTTCCATCACTGGATGAAATGACAATTGTGGCACCTGTAAGTGGTAATCTGGTATTTTTATCTATCACGGTTCCTTTGACAGTTTCGGTCACAACCTGATTTTTTTGCTTTGGCGCTGCTGGTTGCTGGGCGAATGTAAACCCTGCTTGAAGCGATAATCCAATAAGTAAGATTGGCGATAGTTTCATAAAAGATTAGTTTTTATCTTTATGACAGCCGACTTTCAATTTACCCTTAGCTTTTACCTAATTTTTTGTTTTTCACGCCGCGAATATGTATGATTCAACTTAAATTCACATGTCATTACATGAAATTTTATAGGTTTTACTGATAAGTAGTTATTAACATAAAGGTTGTTGATTACAAGTTAATTAACATTGTTGTTAACATTTTAGCTGAACTGTTTTTGTCCTAAATGCCTAATTGTAAAAAAATAGGACGTCCGCTACGTTTTTAACAAAAGATCTGCTCTATACTAGAAAGTTAACATGTTTATTAACAATTCCTGGGATGGTTTTTTACAAAGACTAAGCGGAGTGTATTCAAATGGCGCAGTTCATTTGAGTAGCGCAGTTCATTCAAATAATAGAGCGTATTCAAATAAAAGCTTCCCGAAAAATTAACATTTTGATAATCTGACGAACCTATCTTTGTTAGGTGAAAACTACCGAAGCCAATGTAGATAGCCACTATGTGTTGCGTTTTAAAGAAGGTGACCCCATTGCCTTTGCCCATTTATTTGAGCGGTATTGGGAGGATCTATACACCGTCGCTTTTCGTCATCTTCGGGAAGAGGATCAGGCTAAGGATCTTGTGCAGGAAGTATTTATCCATATCTGGGAAAAACGATCGCTCGTGAGTACTGAATACTCCGATATAAAATTCTATTTCCACAAAGCCCTCAAAAACAAAATACTGAATTACTACGCCTCGGAGCGTGTACGAAAACAGGTCTTGGAGAAATCAATGGAACGTATGGACGCTTTTTCCAATTTGGATAGCCAGGCCTTTGCCAGGTATAAGGCGCTGGAGGCTATTGTGGATGATTCGATAGACAAATTACCTAGATTGATGAAAGCAGTCTACTTAATGCGTTCTGACAATTATTCAATAACACAAATTGCCAAGGAACTCAATCTGGCTGAACAGACCGTTAAGAACTACCTGTCAGAGGCCAAAAAGATTATGCGGTACGAATTGACAAGAAGGTTTGCGGACCACGATTCTGTATTTTTATTGCTCGCAGGAAGCTATCTCCTTTATGATTATTTAATATAAAGAACATATTTAATTAAAGTACTTTGCCCGTTTTGATCTGTATTAGTATAAAAATTAATGCAGGTGAATTTAGAACGCTTTAAACTTATCATAACAGATTATCTCGGAGGAAAATTGACTGAGGAGGAAAAAGGTCATGTTGACGACTGGTACGAGTCTATTTCAAACGATGATATTAATCCCTTTAGCGATGCAAATCATCAGGAAAAAATCAAACAAGAATTATTTATTCGTGTAGGAATAGCTGAAGCACCTGCGAGGGCAAAGAAGGTGGCCAACATACCGGTCAGAAAATTCTCTTGGCTTTCAGCAGCAGCGGCTATTTTGGTCCTAGGAGGCATCAGTCTGCTATTTTTACAGCACAACCCGATGTCGCTTTCTCGGAAGCGGACAGAAGCGGTCGCATTACTGACGGAAACGGTTACGAATGCGGGCGAATTGAAAGAAATTCAGTTACCTGATGGCACATCTATTTTTTTAAACGGAAATACACGTATCCGCTACGATCGTAAGAATTTTGCATCAAATAGAAAATTCTTTTTAGATCGAGGGGAAGCATTCTTTCGGGTCAGACGGGATACTTTACATCCATTTAAGATAGAAACAGGCAGCGTCTCTGTTGCAGTTCTAGGAACATCATTCAACGTCAACAATTCGATGTCTACTAAACATGTGACGGTCGAAGTTAAAACTGGGCGGGTGAGTGTTCTAAATGCAAAAAATGGAGCAAACCATATCCTTACAGCAGGTAAGGCCGTCCGGTATAGTGTAGTTAAAAATGATTTTAAAACTTTCGATAGCGATCCAGCTTACATCAGCCTTTGGACACAAGGTGGTATGCAATTGAATAACATCAGCTTCAAGGAACTGAAAGAAATAATCTATAACCGCTTCGGTGTTGTGTTGCTTACCGAAAATCTGAATACAGATCCATTCAATTATTCGCTTATGATACCACATGTACAGTCATTAGACCAGGTGCTGAATATCGTTTGCAATATTCATCAAATCAAATTTAGGAGGGAGAAAAATGAAATAATCTTATACAAATAAGCTGTAGGGGGTAGAACAGCATAATTTATCTGCCCAAGAAAAGTGCTCATCTGGCAAACCGCTAAATCGACCAGTGAGCACCTGAATATTCATGTTTAAAACATTCATACAAATATATGTATAAAATAATTAAGCTTACCGGCCTTGCGACAAAGCTTGCCATCTGCGCTATGGTCTCTTGTGCTGTAACCAATAGCCATGCTGAGGGATTGGAAAAGATCAATCGCACTTACTGGGATAATATCAATATTCATTTGTCTAGTGGTAACGCCGCGCAGGCGGTACTGCAGTTGTCAAAACAAACAGGTCAAGCGATCGGCTACGATCGGAGTATGCTCCAATTAGATCGGATTTTAATTGCCGAAAAAAAATTCCAGAATGCGAGCTTCGAGGAAGTCCTTGCCTATATCCTGAACGGGACCAACATTAAGTCAAAAAGAGTGTCAGGGGGTATTGTCCTTGTAAAAAATACGGGTAAACAAGAGTCTTATGGTTTGAAATTGCAGCTTGTCGATCGTACAAAACAGCCTATTGGGGGAGCTTCTGTACATATTCCACTGACTGGACAGAGCGCCTTGTCAAATGCCAAAGGTGAAGTGACTATTCGATTAGCTGCCGGAGTATATGATGTACTGATAAGCCATGTTGGCTATGAAAAAAAAGAGTTGAACGATCTCAAGCTCGATGCCAACACAGCAGGTATACGTCAGGTGGTCTTAAACGAAGATGACAACGAATTGGATGAAGTGGTCGTGACTGCATTGGGCATCAAACGACAGGATCGTTCCCTTGGTTATGCTGTCGGTAAAATTAAGGGCGAGGATATCAATCGGGTCAATAATGATAACTTTCTGGTTGGTATGGCAGGTAGAGTACCCGGGGTTTCGATTAGTTCTACAGGACCCACCGGTTCCAGCGTGAATATGGTGATTCGGGGGGCATCATCGCTAAGTACAGACAACCAGCCGCTATTTGTCGTAGATGGAGTGCCCTTGATGAATAGTTTAAATAATGTTGGTCAGATCGGTGACGACAACAAAGTGGATTATGGTAATGCAATTGCCAATATCAATCCCGAAGATATTGAAAATATTTCCATCTTGAAGGGGCCAAGTGCAGCTGCGCTTTACGGCTCACGTGCAGGTAATGGTGTAGTGCTGATCACAACCAAAAGTGGTAAGAATGCGGAGAAGATGACCATTGCTGTGACTAGTAACACAGTATTTGATATCCCGTATAAATTTATTGAATTGCATAACAAATTTGCAAGCGGTACCTTGCCATGGCGACCAGGCGACTTGCCTGGCAATTTAGTTATTGAGGAGGAGTCTAGTGTTATGGTAGGCCCTGCACTGGATAAGGGGTATAAAGCTGTTCAATGGAATAGTCCACTTGACGAGAACGGTAAGCCCATTCCTACGGAACTAAAAGCGTACCCAAATAACATTAAAAACTTTGTCCAGACTGGGGTCACAAGTACCAATGGGATTTCCCTGAGCAACAGAAGCGAAAAATTGGACTATCGTTTCTCGTATTCCAATATGGCCAATAAGGGTATTATCCCCAATTCGGATCTGTTCAGAAACACCTTGAATATCAATTCGACCATGCGCCTTCGCAATAGTTTGACATTGGGGCTCTCGCTAGATGCCAGCAGAAATAACTCCAACAATAGACCTGCAGGAAATCGGGGAACCAATCCGATGCAAGCGGCCTATGAAGTTGCACCTCACATCAATATTCTGGACTTGCAGGATTATTGGTTGCCAGGGCAGGAGCAGATCCAACAGCGTTCACAGTCTATTGGCAACCACAATAACCCGTATTTCCTTGCTTATGGAGTGAATAATGCTTTTACAAGAGACCGCGTCTTTGGAAACCTACGGTTAGATTGGACCATCAAAAAAGATTGGACGGCCATGATACGGTACGCAACGGATATTTATTGGGAAAATAGGGAAACAAAAATCCCTTACAGTTATACGAACGAACCCAGAGGTGCTTATGGGATTGTTAATCTGATGAATATGGAACAGAATATCGACTTTCTGACGGCATATACAAAGAAGATGAGTGACTTTCAGATCACAGGATCATTGGGTGGGAATTTACGGTATAATCGTGGTAAATCCGTGCAAAATACCTCAAAGAATGGCGCTGGACTAATCACGCCGGGACTCTATACATTGGCCAATATCAGTCCATTAAATTTGGATTTCTACAGTACAATTTCTGAAAGAGCCATAAACAGTGTTTACGGACTGATCAATCTAAGCTACCGGGATATGGTTTATTTAGATGTGACTGGGCGCAATGACTGGTCCAGCACCTTACCTGTGAACAATCGATCCTATTTCTATCCTTCGGCATCCCTAAGTGTGTTGGCTAACCAGGTGTTTTCTCTGCCTAAAACGATCAATTTGGCAAAACTGAGAGCGGGTATTGCACGCGTGGGAAATGATACTTATCCCTATAATCTCTCCAATGTACTGAGTAATCCCGGTAGCTGGGGTGATGTATTGCGGCTAACACGTTCGGGATCACTCTTGGTTCCTAATCTGAAGCCCGAAATTGCCACATCTTACGAATTTGGTCTGGATCTGGGCATGTGGAATAATCGACTGAAGTTTGAAGGAACCTATTATAAGCTGGAGAACAAAAACCAAATTATTTCAACAACACTTCCCGGATCAAGTGGTTTCAATTCGAAAAATATCAACGCCGGACTGTTAAGCAGCCGCGGTATTGAACTTGCTGTTTCCGGGCGACCTATTGCCAAGGAAAATTGGTCCTGGGACGTTGGTGTCAACTGGCATCGCAATCGTACCCGTATCGATGAGCTTTCTGATGGTGTAGAGTTCTATACCTTTTGGACCGACGGTCGGGGTGGGGCACGTACCTATGTCGGGGAAGAGATCGGGGATCTGTACGATTCCAAGTTAGTGACCGTGGAGGATCAATCGTCGCCGTATTATGGTTTTCCTATTCTCAATAAAAATGGTTCTTGGCAGGCTGTACGGATCAATAATAGTCGCAACAAAATCGGAAATTTTAATCCCGATTTCACGATGGGCCTACAGTCAAGTCTTCGCTATAAAAAATGGACAATGAATATTGCCGCAGATATGCGTTTTGGAGGGAAATTTATGTCGCAGACCTATCGCTATTTCGAATCGAACCTAACCACGCAGCGTTTTCTTGATCAGATGATCAACCCCAATGGGATGACAGGCGAAACGCTACGCAATTATTTGGTCGATAACAATCTTGTTCGCGTGCAAGGCAATAGGTATCCCATTGTTGGAGGACCAGGCGAAGAGTATGGTGGTTATCCGATCAGTGTGGGTGGTCTTGTTGGCAATTTTGGGGTGTTTAATCCAGGTGTTATCGCACAATATGATGATAAAGGTAATATCACAGGTTATACAGAGAATCTTGGTGGTGAAGGAACAAAATATATCGCTTATTCAGACAATTACCCTTGGGATTTTATGAATGCGGCGACATTTGATGCTTCTTTTATCAAGCTTCGGGAATTATCCTTTAGCTATGATTTATCAGGAAAATGGCTGAAACGTCTCGGAATAGAGAATGGCAGTGTGGGAGTCTATACCCGTAACCTGATCTTATGGACCAAAGCAAAAGTAGGTATAGATCCGGAAATGGCCTTCCAGCCAGAAACTGGTGTTGGATTTAAACAGGGGATTGAGCGCTACAACGTTACCCCTTGGTCAATGCCTATTGGATTTAAAGTAAATGTGACATTTTAATATACGACATAAATGAAAAATCAGTTGAAGAGATTCACCATGGCTGTAGTAGGCCTTGGGATGGTATGGAATATTTCAGCTTGTAAAGATCTGACCGAACTTAATATCAATCCGAACGGTGTAAGTGAGGAAGATGCCAACCCCAATCTGTTATTGCCGACGATATTGACAGGAACAGCGAAAAAATACAACGAATTGAGTTTCTCAGATCTTGGCGGAGTTATGCAGCACACCCAATTTGATGCATGGTTCAATTCACATAATGACTACGAATGGACAGGAGGGATTCTGAGCTGGGATGCTTATTATGGCTTTTTACGTGACAATGAGCTTATGCGTAAACGCGCGGAGAAATTAGGCTTGGATTTTCATAAAGGAGTTTCGCTGGTGATGCGCGCTTACTTATTCGGATTGGTGACTGATCTCTGGGGAGACGCTCCTTATACCGATGCCTTAAAAGCGGAACTGGGAGATGCTGTATATAATTTTCCGAAATACGATAGTCAGGAAATAATCTATAAGGGAATTATCGACGAGTTGAAACAAGCCAATGAACTTCTATCCCGCCCCGATGGTTCTTATGAGGTGCTGGCGAATGCGGATGTTTACTTTGGCGGAAAGGCTTCCAAATGGCGTCGTTTTGCCAATTCTTTGGCATTACGGTATTATATGCGCATTTCAGCAAAGTCTGCTGACTTTGCCAAACAGGGGATTGAAAGTATTGTTGCCAATCCCGATAAATTTCCAATTATTACGAGTACTACTGATGATGTATTGATGGATTTTGTTGGAAATAATGCAAATGACTCCTGGCCGTCAAATACAGTGTATGATGCCAGTGGAAGTAATTTTAGACGAATGAAAATGTGTGCAACACTGGTCGACCGGCTACAGGAACTTGGCGACCCTCGTTTGGCGGTTTGGGCAAGAAAGGTAGACATACCCATTGAGATCCGCAGCAACGAGCCCGCAGGTACAGATAAGATCGTTAATGGTGTTCGGATTGTATCGCCAGATGTCGTCAAAGGTGTTCCCGTGGATACCGATAAAGAGTATGTTGGACTGCCGCCAAGTGTATCTAAAAACCCTTCAGCCTACAACCTCAATCCAACACCGGGGCAAACCTCGATCAATCCGCATGTTTCTTACCTGAATGATAGCTATCGTTCGGCGAAGGGAAGTTTGTTAAAAGCACGCTTGCTTTCTGCTGCCGAAGTTAGTTTTATTTTGGCTGAAGCAGCCTGGAAAGGATGGGGGCTGCCTGAGTCAGCCAAGACCTATTATGAGCGTGCTATACAGGAATCGTTGGCAAGCTGGGGAAAGGGCGCAGACTATTCCAACTATATCCGTCAGAAAGGTGTGGCGTTTGAAAATACGCAAGTGCAGATCATTGAACAAAAATGGATCGCCAGTTGGTCAACTGCCGCACAGTCCTGGTTTGATTATCGTCGCACAGGGTACCCCGCTTTAAAGGCCGGCCCCGCAGCCATTCGTACACAGCTTCCTGTTCGTGTACCTTATATGCAAACCGAAATGAGTGTGAATCAAAAAAATGCCGAGGAGGCCTTGAAACGTATTGAAAAGACAGCGTATTCACAGGCAGACAATGAAAATAGTGCCTGGTCAAAACCTTGGTTATTGCAAGGAACAAACAAGCCCTGGTAATTAGTAATTAAAAGTTATTAAATAGAGTTCTCAAATCGCTTATAAAATCAATATCACAATGAAAATCAAACATATTCTTCTTGCTGTAGTACTGTGCTGCACTTTATTGGAAGGGAAAAGCCAGACGGATAATAAAGACAAACAACCTGATCGTATTACGTTGACCTGGTCCGATGAGCCCAGCAGTACGCAGTCTGTTTCTTGGCGGATCAATGCGGATAGGACCAAAATAATTGGTCAGATTGCTGAAGAACAGAGCAATCCAGAACTTGAAAAAAACGCGATCACAATAAATGGAACAGCGCTACCGCTCGAGCGAGGACAGCAAGAGGATGCTTATGGACAGGTAACCTTCCGTGACCTGAAACCCGGTACAGTTTATGCCTATCGCGTTGGAGATGGCAGCAATTGGAGTGCCTGGAACCAATTTAGGACTGCGGAGCGTTCAGGCGCGTTTTCGTTTATCTATTTGGGTGATGCACAGAACGACTTACGTTCACGCTGGGCACGTGCCATTCGGCGTGCTTTCCAGCAGGAAGCGAATGCACGCTTTATTGTTCACGCGGGCGATCTGATCAATCGTTCGAATGCAGACGAGGAGTGGGCAGAATGGCATGAGGCCGCAGGATTTATTCATCAGATGATCCCTGCTGTTCCAACACCGGGTAATCACGAGTACCGTCGCGACTCGCTTGGGAAGCTTGTACTTGACCCGCATTGGAAAGCACAATTCAACTTGCCAAGGAATGGCCCTGAGGGTATGCAAGATGCTGTTTACTACCTCGATTATCAGGATCTACGTATGATTTCCCTAAATTCTCAATTGATTATGCTCGACTCTACTGCAGCAGCGATACAGGAAAAGTGGTTGGAGAAAGTGTTGTCTTCATCACCAAAAAAATGGAATATTGTTGTCATGCACCATCCCGTATACTCTACGGCAAAAAATCGTGACAATACCATCTTGAGAGAACGTTTCAAACCTATTTTCGAGAAATATGGTGTCGATTTGGTCCTTCAGGGCCACGATCATACCTACGCTCGTGGCGGGCTGGGTAAAAAGCGACCTGTCTATCTCCTGTCTGTAGCGGGGCCTAAGATGTATGAATCTGATTCTGAACGCTGGATGGAAGTTGCAACGTCACAGACGCAATTGTATCAGGTGATCAAGCTGACCGAAAATAAACTGTATTTTTCGAGCTACAAGCTGAATGGGCAGTTGTTTGATTCATTCGAGTTGTCGAAAAAGTAGAACGTCATAGACGGAAGGTAATCCATTCAAACCGGATTACTTTCCGTCAATATAATTGCGGGATTCACTCCATGACGCGATTGAGATGTAACTGCAGCGAGATCGCCGGTTTTTAAGGTATAACAAAAAGAGATTGCAAAAAAATAACTATACAGCAATGAAAAAGATTTTATTTTCTACTATTCTGTTGGGTATAATAGTAAGTTCTACAACCCACTTATATGCTCAGTCGATCGATTTAATAAAAAAGTTAGAGCAAAAAAGTTTACACATTGTTGCACACCGGGGAGCTCATCTGGAGCAACCTGAAAACTCAATTGCTGCTATCGAAGAGGCCATTCGGCAGGGAGCTTCCGTGGTAGAGGTCGATGTGCGGGCCACCAAAGATGGTGTACTTGTACTGATGCACGATAAAACAGTCAATCGGACGACAACCGGGCAAGGAGAGGTCGCCAAACAAACCTATGCCGAGCTTCAACAGCTTCACTTACGCAAAAAGGCTAATGGTGAAGGCTCGGATCATGTTATACCAACGCTATCGGAAGCTTTGCGCGTTGCAAAGGGAAAAATCCTTGTTGATCTCGATTTTAAAGAAGATCGCAAAGAGTTTATTAAGAAAACCTATGCGCTTGTTGAACAGGAGGGGATGGAAGACCAGGTACTATTTTTTCTCTATGATTATAAAGACATGCTCAAGATTTACAAACTCAATCCAGCGATCACACTTTTTCCGAGGGCACGCAGCATGAAAGATCTAGAGGTCATACTAAAGATGAAATTAACCTCAATTGTCCATCTTGATGAATCATTTACTGATACCGGAAAACTTAATGCATTGCGCCAACAGGGCATTTATTTTTGGATGAATAGTTTGGGGGAATATGACGACAAAGCAGAACAGGAGGGAAAGAAAGCTTATCGATCTTTTTTGGAGAAATATCCTTTTGTACGTCTTATTCAAACAGATCATCCTAATTTGTGGCGCGAAGTGCTTTCCGGATCTTAGTCTATTTTTATCTGTTTAGTTAAAAATGCTTGATTTTATTGTAGCGATATTGTTAGAACGATCGTTCTCAAGATATAACTAATGGAAACCGTAATGAATAAATTATTTACAGGGAGTTTTGCAATCCTCTTTTTACTGACGAGCTGTAGTAAGGAAAATGAAATGACTGTACCTATGGATGTTCAAAAACAGCTGGAAAGTTTTGAATGGAGCCCCATCGTGTCTGCGAAAGGGACGACAAACGAGCAATTGAAGCACAAACCGAAAGATTGTGAAAAGGATAATGTGTATACATTTACATTTGCTGAATCAGCGAATAAGTTCACTGTCAATCGTGGTAAAGAACTATGTGGGGATGATAAGTTGACATTTGAAAGTTTGATTTTTGCTGAAGGACAGCATCGCGCATTTGCCTATGATAAAGAGAAGAAAAGTATCAAGTTTGCCGACAGTAGCCCATACCAAAGTTATGAGGTACAGCTTGATGGTGATCAGCTCATATTAATTTCGCGCAATAATAATCCTCTAGCATACGCAGCTCCAATTGAATACTATTTTCAAGGTAAGCGAACGGCTGCAACAAAATAAGATAAGTAGTATATTTCCTTTAACATTCAAAATAAAGACGGCTTGCTGTCTTTATTTTTTTGTTCAATTCTGTTTTGATGAAATTGCAATTGAATCTTTCACATTAGTTTTTTCTTTGTCTAACTGTTTTGTTGTTGCCCAACGTGCAAGAATGAATTTCGTGGATATTTGCCATTTGCTCTCCTCTACTTCAATACATAAAGTAAAGCCTGTGTTAGGTTGTTTAGATGAACGCTGTTCAAACCGATGCTGCCGCCCTATGATTATTAAAAGAATTAGGAATCAAAATTTAACTTGATTATTTAGGCAAAATCGTTAATTTAGTGGTTTGGAAACCGGTTGCATAGATAATGTGAAATAATAAAACCGGATCCGATTAATGAAGAAAACTAGATAAATAATAATCCACTTATGAAAGTCCGTATATTACTTATGGCGGCAATGGCGACATTGCTCTGCCCACAACTTCAAGCCCAGCAATTGCCCTATAAGAATAGTACATTACCAATTGAAAAACGGGTAAGTGATCTATTGGGAAGAATGACTGTGGAAGAGAAAGTCGGGCAATTGAGCAAATTGCTGGGCTGGGAAATGTATAGCAAAAACGGAAAGCAGGTTACAATCAGCAATAAATTGCGAAAGGCAGTAAAAGAACAGCATATCGGATTGTTATGGGCAACCTTACGTGCAGATCCTTGGACACAGAAAACCTTACTGAATGGCCTGAGCCCTGTGGAAGCTGCGCGCGCTACAAATGCGATCCAACGTTATATGGTGGATAGTACTCGACTAGGGATTCCATTGTTGTTGTCTGAGGAGGCGCCACATGGACATATGGCGATTGGTGCAACAGTGTTCCCTACCGCGATCGGACAGGCGAGTACATGGAACCCACAGTTGATTCAGGATATGGCATCAACAATCGCCATGGAGACTTATGCTGTGGGTGGTAAAAACGGCTATGGTCCTGTATTAGATTTGGCACGAGATCCACGTTGGTCGCGCACTGAAGAGACCTATGGGGAGGATCCCTATCTGATCGGTCAGATGGGAACTGCAATGATCCGTGGTTTTCAGGGTGAGAAGCTAGGTGAGCGCGATAAAATAATAGGAACTTTAAAGCATTTTGTAGCCTATGCCGCTCCAGATGGCGGTCACAATGGTGAGTCCGTATCGGTTGGAGAACGAAGCCTGAGACAGTATTTTCTGCCGCCTTTTGAGCGTGCTGTAAAATCGGGAGCTGGGTCGGTAATGACAGCATATAATAGCATTGATGGTATTCCTTGTTCTGCCAACCCCTGGTTGCTAAAAGACATTCTACGTAAAGACTGGGGATTTACGGGGTTTGTTGTATCGGATCTACTGAGTATATCAGGGCTCAATGGAGGGCATGCAACAGCAGCGACTGCAGAAGAAGCGGCTTCACAAAGTATACATGCCGGATTGGATGTCGATCTAAGCGGGACTGGTTACGGTTCAAATCTGCTTAAGGCTGTCCAACAGGGGCTCGTTGAATCTGCTGTTCTTGATACAGCAGTAGCCCGTGTACTGCGAATGAAGTTCAATTTGGGGCTTTTTGATCATCCCTATGTGGATGAAAAGTTGGTAGCGCAAAAAGTCGCTACGGCACAAAATAAAACGGTAGCAAGACAGGTGGCCCGCGAGTCGATCGTTTTGCTTAAAAACGATCAGCATATCTTACCCTTAAGTAAATCGTTGAAACGAATAGCCGTTATAGGACCGAATGCCGACAATGCCTATAATCAGCTGGGCGATTATACTGCTCCACAAGCTGAGGGGAAAGTTCAGACCCTCTTGACCGGAATACGGGCGGCAGTTGGTAACAGTACCAAGGTTGATTATGTGAAAGGTTGTGCAATCCGTGATACAAGCAATTCCGATATCGCTGCCGCCGTCGCAGCTGCAAAGCAGGCCGATGCGGTGGTTTTAGTCCTGGGTGGTTCGAGTGCACGTGATTTTAAAACGTCGTATCAAGCAACTGGAGCAGCCAATGTGGATCCCAATACGGTAAGTGATATGGAGAGCGGAGAAGGATTTGATCGCGTTTCTTTGGATATGATGGGCGATCAGATCAAGTTGCTGAAAGCGATACAGGCGACGGGAAAACCAGTTGTACTTGTTACGATTATGGGGAGACCATTGAACTTAAATTGGGCAGCTGAACATGTGCCTGCGATCGTGAATGCCTGGTATCCGGGACAAGAAGGCGGCTTGGCTATTGCCGATGTATTGTTCGGTGACTATAATCCGGCTGGAAGATTACCGATTTCGGTACCTCGTTCGGTCGGCCAGCTTCCTGTACATTACAACCATACAAAACCTAAACATCACGATTATGTGGAAATGTCGGCCAAACCATTGTATGCTTTTGGTTATGGGTTGAGCTACAGTAGTTTTGATTACTCCAATTTACAGGTCTCGCTGAAGGAGAATGGCAATGATTTTGTATGTACAGTGTCGTTCGACGTGGTAAACCAGGGCAAATTGGCGGGCGATGAAGTCGCTCAGTTGTATGTTGTGGATGAAGTAAGTTCGGTGGTGACACCTGTTATGCAGTTGAAGCGGTTTGAGCGTAAAAACATTGCCGCAGGAAAGAAAGAACGTTATTCTTTTCAATTGACCAAGGAGGACCTCAAACTTTGGAATGCAGGTAACGAATGGAAGACGGAAAAAGGCAGGTTTAAACTTTTGGTCGGCGCATCTTCCGATGATATCCGGTTGAAGGGAGAATTGGAATTAACGAAGGATTATTAATTAATCCTTCGTTAATTTATAGATATAGCTATTATGTTGATGGGGAGCTTTTGTTAAAGTTAGATCGTTTCCATTCACTAAATAGGTGTAATTGTGGTTCAATATTAAAGCCCAATCGAAGTCGGCGGTCCATACATTTTTATCTTTGAAAATAATTTGGTCGCCATTAATCTCATATGTTCCTGAGCCACCTGCAGGAAATCTATTTTTGTTTGCTGTACAAAAGAAACTGTCCGCTTTAAACCGTACAGTTACGTCTCCAGTGAAAGTTTGGTCCTGATTTTTATAGCTGACTATAAATTTTCCTGAATAGGTTCCCTCGAGATAGAGGTTGTGATTAGCAGTTTCCTTTGAGCAACCTACGGATACGATATATGCTAATAATGTTAATAATTTTGATATTGATCTCATAACTTGGTTTTTAGCATACAACGAAGTTACTGCCATTTTTGTTACAACTATCATTCTTATTTGAGCACAATATGCTTGATACTTTTCCTATTCCAGGTATAGGTGATGTGGATAAGACCGTTTGTGTCCTGAATAATTGTCGGATAAGAATACTCATCGTTCTTTACCCCATCTTCAAGGGTTAGAACATCTTTCCACTGTAAGCCATCTTTTGATATGGCGACATGCAGTTTTGTGCGTCCTTCCCACCAGTCGTTGCCAGCGATAGCCGGATTGAAGACGATCATCAATAAACCATTATTTAAACGGATGGCGTCGGTGGCAGAATTGGGATTGAGCAGGTTTGTGGATTGCCAGGGGCCCCAGGTAAGGCCTTCATCTGCTGAGAATGCTGCCATCACTTTATTTTCTTTACTTCGACAGAGCACCTGAATGCGTCCATCTGCGTGTTGGATCACACTGGGCTGAATAACCTGGATACTGGTATCTGGGCGTATTGCGCTGACGGACCAAGAGCGGCCATGATCGCGGCTGATTTCCAGGTGTGCTTTCCAGATTTCTGTTTTGGATTCCGTGCTGGAGGGGGAGAGCAGCAGTCCGTTTGTCAAGGTGAGCGGTTTATTCTTGATAGGCCCCAATATACCTTCAGGTAACTGCTGCGGTGCTGACCAGCTGGTTCCCTTATCAATCGAATGTTTGACATAGCCTTTCCATTCTCTGGGGTTGGGGCCTATTTTATAATACAAAGATAGGGTGTCACTGTGCGGGTATTGATAGAAGACAGGATTCCATGTTGGAAAGCGGTTGTCACCAAGGATACCGTCTGCAATCTGTACAGGACGCTGCCATTGTCCATGGCTATACAGTGAACTCCATATGACAACATCGGGGTTAGATTCATGTGTACCACCAAACCAGGCTGCCAATAAACTGTCTTTTCCGATGACTTGAATCGTGGAGGCATGGCATTGCTGGAATGGAACCTGACCTGTTTTAAAGATTTGCTCCGATACCAGGATCTGAGGTTTATACGTTGCACATGAGGATACAAAAAGAAGGATAAATAATGGAAATAGGTTGATTTTTTTCATTGGAATTTAAGGTTCTAAAACCCCTATAGTTTGTTGATGACTTATTTTCTTATTCCTGAGCAGCTTTGGGGATGTTAAATGTTCAGGCGATCATCGGTAAACAATGACCTTGTTAAATGATAAAATTCCGTTGGATCGTATCCAACGGAATTTTATGTTATTTGCTTTGCAATTGAATTGCCGTAGCATAGTTAAATCGTGTACTAGGACTTCTCAAGGTAATTTGGTTACCACGTTGCGACCAGTCCAATTTACCTTTATGACCTAAAATAGCGATCTTTTTTACGCTAAAGTTATCAGGTACTTCAAACACGTATTCATTGGGCTGCTGGTAAGTGTCACCTTCAGAAAGATGGAATACATTGACCACTTTACTGTCTTTGCTTCTGGTGTAGTAATAGTCACCTTGGTGATACGGAGCAATGGTACGTGTTGCAAACACTGCAGTTTGATTGATTTTCATCCAGGCTGCCAGCTCGTTCAAGCGATCGTATGCAGCCTGATCGTAATCTCCTGTAGGGCCAGGGGCTATGTTCAATAAGTAGTTTCCGCCGCGGGAAATAATTTTTACCAATGTTTCAACAATCTTTTTGGTTGGTTTGTATTGGTCGTTGGGCACATAGCTGAACGAATTACCCATGGTGATGCAGCTTTCCCATGGAATATCCAACGGATGTTCAGGAATCGCTTGTTCGGGAGTGACATAATTTTCCCAGTTTCCAGGTACCGTACGGTCAACGACGATAATGCCAGGTTGATTTTTCCTTGCCATGCCACCGATGCGGTCCATGTCAATATTTTGATCCATTTTGATCGTCTGTTGCCAGTCAACAGATTTGTCAACCGTTTCTAAGGGGCGGACCTGGCCACCATCCAGCCAAAGGATATCGACTTTGCCATATTCGGAAGTCAGCTCGTTGATTTGATTGTAGGTAAAGTCTTTGAATTTTTGCCAGCGATCCGGATATTTTTTAGGATCGTAATTTACATTTCTGTCTTTTGGCGGAAAGTAGGACCACCAGTAGTAATCGGAGTGCCAGTCCGGTTTGGAGAAATAGGCGCCAATTTTGAAGCCGTCATTGCGGAATGTGTTGAAGATTTCTTTGGTTACATTGGCCTTTGGATTTGTCGAAAATGGCGTTTTTGCGGAGGTGATTTTATAATCCGATTCTTTGGTATCGAACATGGCGAATCCATCGTGATGTTTGGTCGTAAAAACAACGTATTTCATGCCAGCAGCTTTAGCGGCATCGGCCCATTTCTGTGGATTGAAATCCGTAGGATTAAAGGTAGTCTGTAGATTTTCGTAGTTCTTGAGGTATTCAAAATAAGTTTTACCATGTTCGGGTTTGCGTTGGGTCCAGCCTTCATCTTCAGGACAGATACTCCAGCTTTCAACGATTCCCCATTGACTATAGGTACCCCAGTGCATGAAAAGACCAAACTTCATATCTTGCCATTGTTCGAGATTCTCAATCACTAGAGGATCTGTCGGTTTTTGATAGCCATTAGATACGTTATGTGCCTGGCCAAACGCTAGTGTTGCGCTTGAAGCGATCAGCGCAGTGGATATAATGGTTTTTAGTTTTTGCATGGATAAAGATAGTGAAAATGATAAAAAGAAGGCCACCTTAGGTGGCCTTCTTACAGATAGATGTAGCTTATACGTTAATTAACGTCCCAGAAGAGTTTAGTATTGACGTTATCTTGCGCTTTTACAGCATTGTAATTTTCTGAATTGTAAACGCTTTCTGAAGGTGGTAAGTTGAATTTGACCGGTACTGTCTTTTGTATGTCTGCGTTTTGAACAACAAATTCAAATTTAGGCAGATCCAAACGACGTTGCTCGGACCAAGCTTGTACAGTTTGTAAAACATTAAAATGTATCCATTTTTGCGTCGCAATTAGTTCAAGTTTATTAGATGCGCCTGCCCAGTTTACATTATTTATATAGGTAGTGATCGCTTCAGTCGTTGGAGCAGCGGGCGCAACAACGGTATTGTCGTTGGATCTGCTTCTAATAATACGATATAAATCAACAGATTCTTTAATGCTGTTTTCAAATGCTGTTTTTGCAGCCGATGCATTTCCAGCTTTATTGTAGTACTCTGCCAGCAGTAAATTTGTTTCAGTTGCTGAAAATAATATACCTGGAAAAAATTGATTTCTAGAATATGTTGAGCGGTTGTAGATCGCCAATGTTCCTCCTGTAGCTAAAGCAGTTTGATCGGCACTTACTTTACTTTGATCTAGCCCAATATATTTCCCCGCAGCTTTTTCGCCTGGTTCAAACATGAACGGCAATCTTGGATCGACCTTCTCTAGCATATGATCAATCATTTTTTTGCTTCCTAGATTAGCATACCAACCACTTGCCTCAAACGCATCTCGGATATTTTTTGTTTGAATACTGTTGTCATCAAGGTTATAAATATCCAGTTGCGCATTTTCTGCGTTCGTTAAAATCAGTGGATTAGTAGCTTGATTATTAACAATTTCTGCAATTTCCTGATTTGCTTGTGTGGCAAACTTTGAGCTCGCTGAAACTCGGGTTAG
The DNA here is from genome assembly GCF_002295765.1 of Sphingobacterium sp. UBA865. NCBI lineage: Bacteria > Pseudomonadati > Bacteroidota > Sphingobacteriia > Sphingobacteriales > Sphingobacteriaceae > Sphingobacterium > Sphingobacterium sp. UBA865. Next base: position 24,084 of record NZ_DBGB01000003.1, read on the forward strand.
TATTCTTAGCCTAAGTGAGTTACAATATTTTTTCCACAATGCGATATCACCATTATTGATGATGTCTTGCGTCTTAAATTTGTTGGCGGTGGCACTACTTACTGTAATTGAATTTAATTCAGCGCTGATACTTTTTAAATCAGTCATCATTGCCGCATAGATGTCCTCGGGTTGGTCATAGGCCGGATACGAATTTTGATAATCACTATTGTTCGTACTCAACATACCTGCCTTAGACCAAGGAATAGCGCCATGAAGATCTACAGTTTGTTGTGTTTCATCATAGAAAAGAACTTTTGCAGTTAAATAGTAAATCCTATTTTCTTTTTTCTCAACATCGGCAGATTTATTATAAATAGTTTCTAGCTCTCTATATTGTGCAAGTCCCTCGTAAAATCTTGACCAACGGTCCTCGATAGCAGCGGCTCCTGGCAATAACTGGTTTGTCTCATTAATCCAGCCTGTGATATGTAAATATCTAAATATGGTTGGTCTAAGGGTAACAAATAAATTTCTATATTCAGGGACAATTAATTGTCTGTAACTGTAAATCATACCTGCAAACTGTTTTTCAACGGTCGTCTCGGTTACTTTTCCTGGGTCACGGTAGTTTTCATCAAATGAACTCTTACTGCAAGAATTTGTGAAAGCTAATGTGGCTGCGCACAGCCCCATATATAATATATATTTTTTCATGTCTTTAATAATTAGAAGCTAGCACGTAGCATTAAACCATATGTTCTTGTTGCCGGACTTGTTCCTGCATTGGAAACTTGATCAACCCAATTTGACCCACCAGTCATTTGTTCAGGATCTAGATCCTTTATACTTCTGTAGATAAAGAATAAATTACGTCCAAATGCAGAGATTTGAAGGTTTTTAGCTCTTAATTTCTGTGCAACTGATTTTGGAAGACGATAAGCTATTGAAAGCTCGCGCATCTTGATATAATTATTCTTTTGTACATATAGTTCGTAACGTGAGTTAGAATATTGTGGTCCGCCCCAATTGTATGTGTTGTTGTAATAAACGGCCTGTGAAATAATATTGTCGTTTTGCGATCCGTCAGCTTTAACTCCAGACATCAGCATCCCATCATGATAAACAGTCTCTCCATTTGGACCTGTACTTCCAGTTGTTGCGATCCCTTTTCCATTGGCGATATAGTAGCTAAGCCCACCATGTTCTGTATCCATGTTGTTTAAACTTTCCTCTAAGAGGCCTCTACTGATCATCCAGTTTATACCGGTAGGCATGACATGACCACCCCAGCGAAAATCAAGTAAGGCATCCAAGGTGAAATTTTTATACGTGAATGTATTTGTTAAACCACCAACAGCTTTAGGCATTGCATTTCCTGCTTTGATCCAAGAATTGGCATCCACTTGGTATAAGCCGTTATCTTGGACAATTTTATTTCCATTTGCATCAGTTGCTACTGGATGTACCATGATATCGCCCATAGGTTGGCCTACTTTTGATACTAATTGTGCAGCTGCACCATCATAATCTTTATGCAAAAGTTCGGAAACGCCACCTGGCAACTCTTCTACGATATTTTTATTCATCGAGAAGTTCAGTACTGTATTCCATTTAAAATTCTCATGCTGTATTGGTGTACCCGTTATTCCGAATTCCCATCCTTTGTTGCGTAAAGTTCCCACATTTGCAACGATTGAACTCGATCCCATGGAAATAGGTAAGGTGTAATTCAGGATTTGATCTTGGATTAAGCCGTTATAATAGGTGATATCAAACCCTAAGCGATTGTTAAGTAATCGGGTTTCCAAACCAAATTCATACTCTTTTTTTCGTTCCGATTTAATTTTCTCATTTCCAAAGGCACTCGTTGGCACATTTGTGTAAATTACAGCTTGGCCACCTTGAGTCTGTACCCCCATTGTGTTTTGCGTGTAACTTAATGGGCTTTGATAGATCTGTGGATAGTTACCAACGATACCAAATGACCCTCTTAATTTAGCATAACTGAATATTTCAGGTAAATGGAATGCTTCAGATAATACCAAACTTGAGTTTACGGAAGGGTAGAAAGTTACATTGTTGTCTGGGTGCATTGTTGAGATAATTTCTCTTCTCAATGTTCCTTCAAGAAACCAGTAATTTTTATAGTTAAAGTTTAAGGTTCCAAACAAGGCATCTCTTAATTGATTTCTTCGGTAATTATATTTGGAATTTCCACCAATAGTGTTCACAGAAGCATTGATATCATACCAATTTCGAACACTTAGTCCCCCTGCAGTTTCACGTTGTACATAGGTATCCTGACTCTTGGTTGCAGTATAGCCGAGCATCGCGCCTACTTTGATATCCTGATTGATCTGTTTGCTATATGAAGCCAAAAAGTCTGCATAATAGATGTTTGCATTTTGTTGACCTAAACCAAAATACCCTGTGTTTTCATAAGCTAGTGGTTTCTCATTTGGCTGCTTATCCTCGGTGCGAAGTGAGGTCATATCTGCCGAGAAACGTGCTCTTAAAGAGAAATCACTTGTTACTTGCCAGGTATTTGTTACTGATCCTAAAACGCGATTGGAATATTCATCATATTGTCTTGCTTTTGAGTTCCAGATAAAATCCAATACGTCTGTTTTATAGCCATTATATATCAAATTTTCTGATGGTGTTAAGCTTTGGTCTGTGCCCGTAACATATTTATAGCCTAAGCTTGTTTTATATTTGTTTAGATACCACTCCGGATTGTCAAATGTTGAAATCATCCCGGTGAAGTTATTGATTAAACGATCCGTAAGGAATGGTCTGTTATGTGTATGTTGGTTCACATAATTAACGACCACGTCTGTTGTTAATTTATCCCAAAGTTTGAACGAGGAATTTAAATTGGCAATATTCTTCTTGTTTGAAGATTCAAGCGCGGTCATCTGATTATCCTGACGTGTGACCGAGAATCTTGTATTTGAATTTTCAGTAGTATGACCAAGGGCTAAATTGAATGAAGTATTATTTGGGTTGTTGAATAGTTTGTTGTACGAATTTTGAGCTGAATATGGACGTACAACACCGTCCCAAGAAATAATGTCTTTACCGTCAAATTTAGGTCCAAAGTTTACAGTAGCCGGAAGTACGCCACGCGTTACGCCGTTGATAGCTCGGCTATTATCATAATAGAAAAACATATCATCAGCCTGTCCATCATTCTGATAGGCTTTTGTATAACCAGGGCCTCTGACATCTTGAAATCTTGGTAGATAAGCAATTTTATCATGCGTGTAGGTGGCATTAAAATCTATAGAAAAACCCTTTCCACCTTTCCCTGATTTTGTCGTTACCAATACTACCCCGTTCATTGCTTCTGATCCATACAAAGCTGCGGCAGAAGCACCTTTTAGAATGCTGATATTCTCAATATCTTCCGGGTTGAGATCTTCTAAACCATTTCCTCTAGCGCGTTGGTCACCCCAGTAATCAGAATTGTTAAAAGAGGTTTGTCGCATTGGTACCCCATCGATAATAACCAATGGCTGTGAGTTTCCTGTGATTGAGTTAGTACCACGGATATTGATGTTAATACCCGATGTTGCTCCTCCAGGTGCTGCTGAAATACGAACTCCAGGTGCTTTACCATACAATGCCCCCGCAAAGTTCGGTGAACCGGTTTTTGTTAACTCTTTAGAGTCGACCGTGCTCATGGCATAACCAAGCTCCTTTGGAGCACGTTTAATACCCATAGCAGTAACAACAACTTCCTCCAGGTTGGAAGCATCCTCTGTTAATTTAATGTTTATCGTTTTTGAGGAACCAACGACTATTTCTTGGGATTTGTATCCGACAATGGATACACGTAAGACTTCACCCTGTGAAGCTTGAATTGTAAAAGCCCCATTGGCGCCCGTTTGAGTACCTCTGGTTGTTCCCTTAACAGAAACTGTTGCGCCAGAGACAGGTCCATTAGCATCTGAAACTATTCCAGAAATGCTTTGCTGCGCATAAAGCGATGTAGCACTGAAAAGTGTACATAACGCCAATCCTGCAGTTTTTTTGTAAAATAGACTCATGTTTTAGGTATTTGTGTAAAACGTTAGTTAATAATGTTTGTGATGTATTTTTCTATGACTAATGCTGTTGTGCCGAGTTGCTGCGCTCTTTTGTGCAGGTCGGAGATCTCAATGCTTGTTTTCTTCGATATTTTAGGAATGCTGTATTCATTTACTGCAACTTGGATATGAGGCGCAAGGATATAACCGATTTCCGCTCCACGACCACTGATGATAATTTTGTTCGGATTGAGAATATGTATCAACGTTGATATTCCTTTACCTAATAAGTACCCAATTTTTCCAATATTATTGATTGCGATCTGATCACCAATTTGAACGGATTCAATAAGAGCTTCAGCTTTGTTGTCATATTCTTCTACGAGTTTTTCATATATAGAGTATTCGCCGTTTTTTATATCCTTTTCAATATTTCGGATGGCAGCGCTCACAGAGGCTTCCACTTCTAAACACCCTCTCTTTCCGCAAGAGCATAGTGTTAATTCATCGGAAAGGGGGATGTGGCTAAACTCACCAGCAAAACCAGAAGTTCCTTTAAAGATGTCGTCATTAATAAGAATACCCAAACCTACCCCCCAATTAAGATTAATGACAAGGGAGTGCGAGGAATCTTGTGCATTCCCGAATTTTTTTTCAGCCCAGGCGACACAACGTGAATCGTTGTCAATTACTGCAGGCACGTTAAACTTTTGTTCGATGAGTTCCTTTATATTATATAAAGCGGAATCACTGTTGTAGGATTCATTTAGCCCTGTTTCTGAATTGACAAAACCTGGCATGCTAATCCCTATGCCGATAACCTGTTTTAAATCAATATTATTTAAAGAAAAAAAGCGATCTACAGTTTTTAATAGTACGTTTGCTGCATCAGAATCTCTAAGATCGACTGGAAGATTTTCTAACGATGAGATAATATCCCCTTTAAGGTTTGATAAGGTAATTGCTGTATAGAATTGATCGATAGATAGGCTGACGATTGTATAGCTTAAATCTTCATTAATCATATACTGCATAGCCTTTCTTCCACCTGTCGATGCAGCATAACCTTTCTCAACTACGATATTCTTTGAAAGAAGTTCGTTGATTTGTTTGGTGACAGAAGGTATACTTCGTGAAAGTGAGTTCGCAATATCTGCAATCGGTTGCATAGGCCGATAATACAAATTCCTTAAAATCTCTACGACCATTTCTATTTAAGCTTCATTAATGAGTAATTATTTGGTTTTTAATGTTTTTCAATAATGATATTATACTTTTTAATATCATTGGTAGTTGGTTTTTAGCTCAATTGCTCTACTTAATTTAGGTGTGTGGCAGTTGAGTTTTTCTGTGTTTGTTTTTAGTTTATAAATAAAGATATAGATACTTTCTTTTAAGTTCCAAATTCTTTTTAAAAAATTTAAAAAGAATTTGATAGATTCTTTATTTTTAAGGGAATGGAGTGCTTCTTTTGAATTAATAATAAGTGTTATTGTAACAAATATACTGATCAATATTGTTGTAAACTAGAAAAGCCGGCTCAAGGCCGGCTTTTCTGGTGTTATAAAGAAATTATTTTTGTTTGGCCCACCATAGGGGTGTAAATACACCATCTGATCCACCTAATAAGGATACCGCTTTATCATAATTTGCCTGATCAGCATTTCTAAATGATGAAGGATAGCTCGTTCTTTGCGGAAAGAAATCTACTTGGTTTTTTGTGTAATTTGCACTTGTCAATTGTGGCATTGTTGCGATGGCCGTTTCGACAGCAGGATTTTCAAAGAAAGGAAGACCCAAACGGCGTTGGTCGTTCCATGCCTCAAGGCATAAGTATGGAAATGAGGCAATATATTTTTGAGTAATAATTTTTGTCAACTTATCATTCTTGATTGACCCATTTTTATAGATCGTATTTTCAGGATACTTGATTGTGGCAGTTCCTGTAGCATTCGTATAACCGTCTTTGTATTTGACAGTGAATGTCGCAGCAGGCTCCGCTGTATGATCATATTTTACTGAAGTTCCCACGCGGTTGTAGTTTTCTGATGCCAAGTATTGACCGAGGTAAGACGATACTTCCCAGTAGTTAAAGTTTTCTGAAATACCTTTTTCATAGGCGACTTTGTCAGATATAGGGGTGTTCCAGCCCCTCAAAGCTGCTTCAGCAATCAAAAAATAACTTTCCCATGAAGCGAAGAACAAACGTTTCTGCGTGCTTGTTCTGAACTTTTTGATCATGCCTGGAATACGACCATTTTGTGCTCTAAGCACGATGTTTGACGATTTAGCCCCCCATGTACCTGAAGTAAACGCATTCCATGTGTATGAAGTTTTGAAATTTAGGGTTGTGCCATCTGGTTTTTTGATTTGAGCATCCTGATTGCTAGCATCGGTCCAATATTGTGGGTCGGATGTATGACCTGGAATAAAGAAAGCTTTATACGCTCTTGGATCCATTTTATTTGGAATCCCATCTAAGTAATAACCTTGGCTTGGGTCATTTGACATCGTGGAGAAGTTATCCAGGTAACGGATACCAAAATCGTCTTCGTTCTTGATTTTGCTTACAACTTCGGTTTCCGTAAATTGATCCGCAGTTTTGATACCACCCAATCCGATAAATATATTGTTTAATGTAGCAGATAGTAGTTGTGTATTCCAAGAACGGCTCATTACACCTGTCAGTGGATCCCAACCGTCTTTTTCCTGTACGCCGAAATTTTGTGCAGCTGTTTCAATGTATTTATTCGTTTTAACAGCATCTTCAAATTCAGTCTTTGCTTTCGTTGCATCAACCTCTGATAAGCGCATTGCTAAACGCATACGCATTGAATTCGCATAGCGGATCCAATTGTCCCATTTGAAACCGTAAGCGGCATCATAGTTTTCAATACCCGAATTGCTGACAGCTGGATCGATTTTCGATTGAGCATCTTTTAATTCAGTCAATAGATAATAATAAACGTCTTTTACAGAATCAAACTGTGGATTGACTCCTTGAAACCCCTTAGTCGGTATTGGTCCAAAATTGTCACTTAATTCACTTAATAAGTATGCCCTCCAAATTCTGGCCACTTGGATCATGTTTTGATTGTAAACTGCAGCAGTACCATTTTGTGTTTTCTTATCTGCAATTTCGATGGTTGCATTGGCATTATTCAGCCAACCGGAAATACTCGACCAATAGAGTGAATTAAAGTCATCACTTTGTTGTCCTATATTGATGAAATTAAAGTATTGCTGGTGTGCAGCGGTTTTCCAGGAATAAATAAATAAACGTTCAGCTAATCCAGGATCTTGTTGCGCTCCGATAATGGAGTTGTTCAAAAAATATTCTGGTTTGACTTGCTGATCATTTGCAGCAGTTTGATCTATATTAATATCCTCAAGCTTTGTACAAGAGGTAGCTGCGCTTCCTAATAATATTGCTAGCGCTATTTTTGATAGTGTATTTTTCATGATAATTCAGATTAGAAGCCAATAGATAGGTTTAAGAAATAAGAACGTGAGGTTGGAAATGATAAATTTTCAAATCCAACAGCGTTTGAACTCATCGCATAAGTGGATTCTGGATCTACCCCATTTGCGTAACTTTTTAGCATGGCTAAGTTATTGACTGATACACCTACTTTTGCATTTTTAACGATAGATGATTTCAATAGGTTTTTAGGGATAGAGTAATTTAATTGCAAATTTCTAATCCTAACATTGGTTGCATTATATAAATTTTGTTCAGTAATACCTAAGTTGCCACTAGCTCCAGATACAGTTGTCCAGTAATCTTGCGGCGTAACTGCGACAGTACTTTTTTCGTATGCACCATTTTTTAGGATAACTCCATCAACAACAAATTTATCCCGACTTCCGTTAACAACTGTTTCGGCAGAAGAACCGCTAGCTTGTAGTGCACGCTGTGTTCCTGAGAAGAATTTTCCGCCAAATCTGCCATCGATTTGAAAACTTAGTCCGAAGTTTTTATAAGTGAAAGAGTTGGTGATACCAGCGAGGGCACGTGCAGTCTGATCACCCAGAAGCTCTGCTTCGTTAGATTTCGCTTGTGGTAAACCTGTACCGCTTAGGATAAGTTGTCCGTTATAAGGGCTGTTTGCATCTTCAACACGTAGGAACTTTGTTCCGAAAATAGCGCCATATCTTTGGTTTTCAGCTGCATATATTGCGAAATTGTCATAGCCGCCCAATGTCATACGTTTGGATTCAGGGTGTAATTCAAGGATTTTATTGAAATTGCGAGAAACATTGGCATTCAGATTCCATCTAAAGTTCTCTTTTCTGATTACATCGGCGTTTAATGTGATTTCAAATCCCTCGTTAAGAATATTACCTGCATTGGCTTTGAAAGCTCTATATCCAGATAGGTTGTTCATTGGGATGTCAATCAATTGATTTGTTGAGTTGTTTTTATAATATGTTAAATCCAAGCCAATTCGGTTGTTGAAAAATTTAGTCTCTAAACCTACTTCAATTGATTTTTGCAGTTCATTAACCACGTTCTCATCATACAGAACATCTCGTTTGGATGCAGTTGTATTATTATTAGGGTCATTACCAATAATATAAGTATTATATAATTGGTACGCGTCCATGTCGCGACCTGTTCTTGCATAAGATGCTCTCACCTTTGCAAAGTTGAACCAAGAAGGCATGCTTCCAGATTTATTGATCAGGTCGGAGATGACAAATGATGTGCTTACAGAAGGGTAAAAATAACTGTTATGATTTGGGTGTAAAGTGGATGTCCAGTCATTTCTTCCAGTGAAACTAACATACCAAATATTATCATAATTGATGTCAATGTTACCATAAATGGAATTAATCTGTTTTCTATTTATACTTTCAGTAATACCGGGATTGCCAATATTGTTGCCAATAGTAAATAAATTAGGTACCCTTAAATTGCCCGCACTTGCACTTAAAGAAGTACGGCTACGGTCCATGATCTGTCCATAGATTGCGGCACTACCACCCCATTTACCGAATAGATTGTCTTTTCTTGCCTGTAAACTTGCGATATAATTGTTCTCATAAAACTTGTCTGTACCTGTGCCATACGAATTGTTTATATGAGATCCTGTATATGTTTTATCTTCGTATTTCGTCGAATAGTTATCAGAACCCACACGTACATCTGCACTTAACCAGTCATTAAAATCGTACTTTACAGTAGCGTTCATCAAATAACGATCACGGGTATCACGACTTAACTTGTTGTTAGCAGCCCAATAAGGGTTAATTCCTGAATCTTCCAAATACCAACTTTGTTTCACACCCAATTCATCCATTCCAGGTTTAAATTGCGTAATGTCCAAACTTCTTGGGAAAGTTAACAACTGTGAATAATAATTACCTCCATTCACACCGCCAACTGCACGATTATAGGCCATATTACGCATGTATTGTACCTTTACGTCAGTAGTCCACTGATTACGCTGACCAAATTTGGCGTTTACTCTATTAATTAAATTCAGGCGGTTTAATTTTTGGCCGGGAGATTTGCTGTTATCATGCAAATAAGTCGCTGACGAATATACATTGACTTTTTCGGAAACTGCCTGTTGAAAATTGATGTTCTGGGTGGTATTGAATCCTGTTTTGAAGAAATTACCGATATTATCGTAGGCTTTTAAATTTGTTTTCGTACCATTCCATAACTCAACTTCCTGCCCTGTTATCTTTTCACCCCAAGATCCTGTAGCTAATTTACCGTATACTCCACCATCGCCTTGAGAGAAGTCACTCTGTAGCTTTGGCGTCATAAAGATGTTTTCAATACCGGTAATGGTCGAATAAGAAATTCCAACACCGTCTTTTGCTTTACCACTTTTGGTTGTAATCAAAATAACACCGTTTGAAGCGCGTGATCCATAAAGCGCAGAAGCAGCACCACCTTTTAAGACAGACATGCTCTCGATATCTTCCGGATTTAAGTCTCCTAATCCACTTCCCATATCGGCTGATGGATTCCAGAAATCATTGTTTTTGGCTCCCGCAAAATTATCCATAGGTACACCATCAACAACGATTAATGGTTGGTTGTCTCCAGTAATGGAATTGAATCCGCGAAGAATAATTTTCGAAGATGATGAAGGTCCGTTTGAACCTTTAACAACCTGAAGACTGGAAACCTTGCCCGCTAGTGCATTGGCTATGTTGTTTTCTCTGGCATCCGTCAATGCAGTACCTTGTATATCTTGAAATGAATAACCAAGACTTCTTTTTTCACGTTTAACTCCCATTGCTGTAACGACCACTTCTCCCAAAGTCGATTCATCGCTTGTTAAGGATACATTAATCGTTTTAGTTGTTCCCACCACAATTTCCTGAGGTTTATAGCCTATTAGTGAAATACGTAATGTTTCGCCTTGTGCAGCTTGTATATTAAATGCCCCACTTGCAGTCGACTGGGTAGCTCTATTTGTTCCCTTTACGGAAATAGTAGCACCTGCAATTGGCCCCTTGGCATCTGAAACTGTTCCAGAAATGCCTTGCTGTGCAAATAGCGATGTTGCACTGAAGAGTGTGCACAAAGCTAATCCAGCTGTTTTTTTGTAGAATAGACTCATCTTTAAGTGTTTAATTTATAAATAATTATTTAGTTAGGATTCTGTTGATATGGTTTTCCACGACGATAGCTGCAGTACCCTTTATTTGAGCATGTTTGTTCAATTCTGACATTTGAATCTGTGTTGTTTTTGCAATTTCAGGGATGCAAAATTCATTAATGGCAATTTGTATTTGAGGATTCAGAATTCTCCCGAGTTCTGCACCTCTTCCGCTGACAATGATTTGTTTTGGATTAAGAATATGGATGAGCGTTGATATGCCTTTGCCGAGCATGTAACCTATTTTTCCGATATTGTTAATCGCAATTTGGTCTCCAACATGAGTCGCTTCGATCAGTGCATCGATTTTGTTTAGATTACTCTTTACAAACGTACTATAAATCGAATACTCATTGTTTTGAATATCGTTCTCCGTACTTCGAATGGCGGCATCCAATGATGCTTCAACTTCAAGGCATCCCCGTTTACCACAGGAGCATAAGGTGTTGTTGTCGGAAAGAGGGATATGGCTAAATTCTCCAGCAAAACCTGATTCGCCCTTAAAAACAGTTCCATTAATGATAATTCCTAATCCAACTCCCCAGTTTAGATTAATAATAAGTGAGTGCTCGATGTATTTCGCAGCCCCAAATTCTTTCTCTGCAATGGCTATGCAGCGAGAATCATTCTCTATGATTGTTGTCAGTTTATATTTTTTTTCAATCCTGCTTTTTATTTCATACAAAGGATGCGTATTGATATAGGATTCATTGACGCCCAATTCTGAATTAACAAAACCAGGCATACTAATTCCAATACCTATAATCCGATCTAATGAAATCGTTGAAGATGCTAAAATTCGGTCAATTTCGGATAAAAGGAGCTCTGAAGACTCTTCGGAATTTAAGTCTAACGGTATATCCCTATGCTCTAATATTGTCTTTTGAGTTAAATCGGTAATTGTGCATGTCGAAAAATGCTGATCACAAGAGATCGTCAATATATGGAAATCCAGGGACGGGTTGAGTGCAAATTGAATAGGTCGTCTTCCGCCAGTAGATTCTGCAAACCCACATTCAACAATGATCTTTTCTTCCAAAAGACGATTGATCACCTTGGTAATGGATGGCGTACTTTTCGAAAGCTTTTTTACCAACTCTGCTATGGACAGCGTTGAATCAAAATATAGGTTCTTCAGTATATCTTTTTCCATTGGTATTTGGTACAATTCATAAAGTTGGTTAAACTTTTGTTAAAGATATATTAAAAAGAAAGTAAGTTCCAAATACTTTTTAAACAATTTTAAAAAGTATCCCTTTTTTGACTAATAAGCCCATGCAAACGTTTGTTATTGTAACAAGGTTGTCGCTAAGTTTTCCTGTTTATGCCATTAAATTGTGGATTACGCATAAAAATGAAGGGCAAATACGTTATATTTACCTTTTAATTATACAATCTGATTATGAAACAACGCTATTACTCCTTGGATGTATTTCGTGGAGCTACTGTGGCACTGATGATTATGGTTAATAATCCGGGGACATGGGCTCATATGTTTGCACCGCTAAAACATGCAGAATGGCATGGATGTTCACCTACAGACCTCGTTTTTCCTTTTTTTCTTTTCGCAGTAGGTAATGCCATGTCTTTTGTTATACCTCGTTTACAGGAGGCAGGACCTGCAGTATTTTGGCAAAAAGTAATTAAACGGACGATCTTGATTTTTGCGATTGGACTTTTCATCAATTGGTGGCCTTTTGTGAAATGGGATGGTGCGGAGCTGGTTTTTAAACAATGGGTGGACGGAACGGATCCGAGCCGGGGAATTCGGATTTTCGGTGTGCTCCAACGCATCGCAGTCGCTTATTGTTTTGCTTCGATTTTAGCTTATTATTTTAAAGAAAAAACGATTATCTGGATCTCGGCAATCATACTGTTGTTATATTGGGCAATCTGTTCAATAGCCGGAGGAGCAGATCCCTATAGCTTGGAGGGCTGGTTCGGTACAAAGTATGATATAGCAATCCTAGGTTTGCCGCATGTTTACAAAGGGGAGGGGGTGCCATTTGATCCTGAAGGGCTGATGAGTACCTTGCCGACAATTGTTCAAGTTGTCTTTGGCTATTTAGTTGGTGTATTTATTAAAAAGCAAGGTCAGGTGGATTGGCTGTGGACGAAAGTGCCGGCCTCTAGTGAGCCTCATTTTAAATTGCTGGCGGGAATGTTTGTGACCGGATTTATTTTGGTCGTATTGGCTTGGATATGGGCCTTGGGTTTTCCGATCAATAAAAAAATATGGACGAGTTCCTATGTGCTCTATACAACAGGTTTGGCAACCATGACACTAGGTGGTATGATCTGGTTTATTGAAGTGCAGGGGGTGAAAAATAAATTGACACAGTTTTTTGATGTTTTTGGTAAAAATCCGTTATTCATCTTTGTATTGAGCGGTATTCTACCACGCTTTTTGGGATTGTTCCGTATTCCTGATGGCGTAAAAGAGGATGGTACACAAAAATACCTCGACGCTTTTGCCTGGTTTTATAAATATGTTTGTGCGAAAGTGCCTGGGATACCAGAAGTTGGTTCTTTTGTTTATTCGCTATGTTTCTTAACGTTGATGTGGGTAATCTGCTATTGGTTGGACAAGAAGAAAATCTACATAAAGGTTTAGTAGTAGCTGAACCTTTGCTTATTAAATTATTTTGGAAACCGAAGATTTTTGCTATCTTTGCAGCCAATTAATAAAATTTTTAACGCTTTAATATTATTCAGGAAATGTATTTAAGTAAAGAGTACAAAGCTGATATCTTCGCAGAATTTGCTGGATCAGCTACAAACACAGGATCTACTGAAGGTCAAGTTGCTTTATTCACTAAGAGAATTGCTCACTTAACTGAGCACTTGAAAAAAAACAGAAAAGATTTCGGTACACAACGTGCCCTACAAATGTTAGTAGGTAAACGTCGTTCATTATTAGCTTATCTTTACAAAAAAGATATCAACCGTTACCGTGCGATCATTAAAGGTCTAGGTTTACGTGATATTATCAAATAAGCTTTAATACAAAGGTGTTAAGAAAGCCATCCAATTTTTGGATGGCTTTTTTTGTTTATAAAAATAACACGTTTGATTTGGAGACAAATTCGTTTACTTTTTAATACTATCCGAAAATTATCTACGGGACTTTTTTCGTCAAATATGGATAGATAGGGAGGTGTCAATTCAATTGATCTTAATAAATAAATGTATTTTTCACACTTTAATTTTGAAAGTTTTTTTATCTTTAAAAAGATAATTATTTTTCAAGTTGTCGAACAAAGAGAATCATTGAAAATACTTGTTTCTTTTTGTTTAAAAGCCAAAATTAACCATGAAAAGAAACACTTTGAATATGAAAAGAGGTATGTTAAAAAATTTTTTCACTTTTACCGTAGCTATATTATGTTTTTTTAATAGAGGATGGTCGCAAAATATTATTGTGCCGCCTTCTCCAACATCGGAAAAATTCATTCAGTACCATAGTCTGCCTGCTTCTAACAGTTATGGTAATGTAGATATTTCTATTCCCTTCACCGATTTAAAGAATGGCGATATTAAACTAAGTGTAGGACTAAATTATAAAACTGACGGAATAAAATACGATGAATCGATCGGTGAGATTGGTCTGGGATGGATTCTTTCCAGTAATTATAGGGTTAGCCGCGAAATAAATGGGTTTCCTGATGAGTCTACTACATTTTTCTCGTCATTTCAAGATTCTTTAAATGTTCTATATACCAATAACCTTTTGCGAGATAGATTTTTGGCAAATTTTGTCAATAGCAATCAGGTTTACCCATCAAAATTTGGTAGAAAGAACTGGGATGCTGATTACGATATCTTTTCTTATATTACTCCTGAGGGTAGCGGACAATTTATCCTTGACCCAGTTAGCCGTCAGCCCATTGTAATGAGCGGTAGCCGCTTATATAAGATAGAGATTGATATAGTTGCGAATGATATTAAAGGCTTTAAAGTGATAAGTGATACTGGTATCAAATATTTTTTTGGAACAGACAATTCTACAGGAGACAGATATATCGAAGAAGTAAATGGGACTGAGATGTTTGGTATGTCGAAATCCTCGTGGATGATCTATCGAATTGAAGATTTAAATAATAATTTTATTAGATTCAGTTATGATAAATATAATGTTTATCCGAAAAATATTAGGAGCAACTATGTTTCATACAGATCCATGAGTTATAATCAATCTTCCTCAATATCGGCAGGCTTTAGTAATAGCCCGTATTATGGTACATATTATTTGAAAGAAATAAATACATCGAATAATATCAAGATTGAGCTGAAGAGAATAAGTTCTAGCGATTATAAACTGGACTATATTAGCTTATTTCAAAGAAGCAGTCTTTTGCGTAAAATGATATTGGGACGAAATGGATCATTTTTAAAAACGGCTAAAATATTTGATGGTAACTCAGTTCAGCAAGGTCAAGGTTATATTCTCAGTTATAATAGAGAAAGCGAATATGCGAGCATAATAGCTTCATCTATTCCTGATTATTGGGGCTATTATAAGTTATTATATGGAAGTGTACCTCCTTCAACAAATATTCCACGATTTTGGTATAGCCTGTATTGCGATTTTTCAGGCTCATTTACAAATATGTTTACCAACAGCCTGGATGCTTTATTGACTGACTATAATAGAGATAGAACCGTTACTGACGATTCCGCAATCGCATTTTCGTTGAATACTGTCCAGTTTCCAACAGGAGGTGTTTTGAGGATGGGATACGAAAGTTCCCTCCACGATAATAAGAGGATAGGTATTCGCTTAAAATATCTATCTAATGGAGAAGGTAATTTACGGGATTCCATCGTATATTCCTATGAAGGTTCCCATATAGAATATGACATTGCTAACCAACAATATTATGTCAAAGAATCTGTTTATGGATTTGTACGCCCTCCTTATACGCAAAGATGGTTAGGTAGGTCAATGCAATTTAATGATAAACTTTCTTCAGATCTTCAAAAGGTTTACAATGAGGAATCTCCTGTTAGATATTCCAAGGTCACCGAAAATTATTATGTCAATCAATCCTACAAAGGTGCCGCACAATTTGAGTACAGCACATTTCAGCGGTATTCGTTTTCTACTTTTGGGGGTGGGGCTCCTTATAAATCGGTGGGAAGGATATTTTTTTCCTCAAATTACATGGGCTCTAATGGGCTGATGTGTTCAACGATGGAGCTGGAAACGTCTCCACGTCAATTCCCGGATTTTTTTGTAAGTACAAACTATTTAGGAAAGGAGATTAATTTGCTTAAGAAAACAGATTTTAAGTATGAAAATTCAATTCTTACTCCTGTTAAACGGGAAACATATAATTATCAACAGATATTAACACCTGCATACAACAGTTTAAAAGTTAGACTATTTCTTGAGGGAGAGTCAACTGAATATGATGAAGTTTATTCTTTTAGTGGTTTAGATTCCTATTTCAGTTATGGAACCTCCAGCCTCTATGGCTGTAGCAGTACATTGGTGAGTAAGAAAACCGAAACGTTTGATGGTACGGCGCCCCTGGAAGAAAGCGCGATCTATAGTTATAATAATGATCAGCAATTGATGAGTCAAACCTTGTCAACCAGTGATGGAAGAAATCGGAAGGATATATTTGTTTATCCCGCTAATTATTTATCGGGTGTTGCATGGATTGATAATCTGATTAGTAGAAATGTAAGATCACCTTTTCTTGAGAAAGTGTCTACGATTGATGGAAAAGTAGTTGCAGGAATTATCAATATATATAATTCAAATAGTTTACTTCAAACGGTATCAAAACTTAAGCTTAGCCAGCCTGTTGCATTGTCATTGTTTAAATTTAGTAATCGTGTTTTAGGAGTTGAACCGCCAACCGGAACATTATCTACTTTCTCCTCAGATAGTCGTTATGCGAAAGATTATGAAATTATATCCTATAACAATTATAGTAAGCCCCAGGAGCTAAAAAAGTTAGATGATGCTATCACGGTTTATCTTTGGGGTTACGGTGGCCAATATCCAATTATTGAAATCAAGAATGCGACCTATGCTGAAGTTGTGTCTGTGCTTACCCAAGCTACAATTGACAACCTGAACAGCATTAGTCAGACTGAAGCGACAATGGAGAGCCTGATCAAGGCAGCATCAGATAAGCTCCGCAGTGATTCCAGACTGGCTAAAGCGATGGTGACAACGTATACCTATAAACCCTTGGTTGGTATGACCAGTAAGACTGATGGCCGTGGAATAAAGGAAACCTATACCTACGACGGTATGCAGCGTCTGCAGGCGGTCCTTGACCACCTGAACCATGTAAACAGGTCTTTTGATTACCATTACCGTTCCAACTAAGCCTAATTGATTATGAAAAAGAACTTTTTAACACTGATATCCTTATTCGGGTTTGTTGCAGTACAGGGACAGCGGCTCCCGCAGGATACCTCGCTGAGTTCCTATAGCAACCAGATCAATATCCAGGCTCTCAGGAGCATTACGCTTACCAATGGCTTTTATATTCCTGCCCCCGCGGCAGGCAAAACTGTTACGATCAGTATTGTGGGCTTTCAGAATCTTGTGAGTACTCCTACAGCCGGACAGAATTATATAATGACCAAAACGTTCCGTAGTCCAGGTGTTACACTTGCTACATTGAATGCGCAGCGTACAATCGGAGATGAGAATCAGAGTATCCAGTACTTTGATGGTCTAGGAAGGCCTAGCCAAACGGTGCAGCTGATGGCCAGTCCAACGTATAAGGATATCGTCCAGCATATTGAATATGACGGATTTGGTCGTGAGTCGACGAAATATCTGCCCTATGGCGAGAAGTCAGGCAATGGTAGTTTCCGGGCTTCAGCAAAATCGACACAGTCGGATTTTTACAAAGATGGGGTAGGCTGGGATGCGGCAGCGGTGAAGACGCCGAATCCCTATGCGGTTACCGTTTTTGAAAACAGTCCGCTGAACCGCGTACTGGAACAGGGTGCTCCGGGTGCAGCCTGGCAGCCATTGGCAGTCTTGGGTACCGGACATACAGTAAAAACAGGTTATGGTACCAATACGGCTACGGGACTTGATGTTGTAAAGCTATGGACGGTAACGGCGAGCGGAGCCAGCGGTACGACGAACTACTCAGCGGGAAAACTCTACCGTACCACCACCCGGGATGAGAATACTGTCAATACGACCGATCGCAGTGGATCGGTGGACGAGTATAAAGATTTTGAGGGACGTGTTGTTCTCAAGCGGGTGTGGGAGAACGAGAGCAAAGCGCTGAATACCTATTATGTTTACGATGACTTTGGAGACCTGCGTTATGTAATCCCTCCTGCAGTGACGGGAACGAGTGTTAGTGAGCTTTCTACTGATGCGACATTTGCAAATTTTGACAACTATGTTTATGCCTATAAATACGACGGACGTCGGCGAGTGATCAAGAAGAAGATTCCCGGCAAAGGCTGGGAATACCTTGTTTACAACAAGAATGACCAGGTGGTATTCACACGTGATGCCGAGCAGCTCAAGCGTGAGGAGTGGAGCTTTACGAAATATGATGCATTCGGCCGTGTGGTGATGACCGGTGTTGAGAGAGGCCACGTCGGCGATAATCATGATTATCTGCAGCAGGCTTTGGCCGACTTTACAGGGCCTATGTGGGAAGATCGGGGCAGTGTGATGGAAGGGTATACGAACAATACCATCCCGCAGAATACGGATAATTTGACCATATTACAGGTCAATTACTACGATGACTATACCTTTGCCGGAGCGACTACACTTCCTGCGAGCGGGATCACAAAGAGTACTAAGATCAAGTCACTGCAGACGGGTACTAAAGTCTATCGGACAGACGGTGCCCAGCCGCTGCTGACGGTAATGTATTACGATGATTACGGGCGGGTGATCCAGAGTGCCTCAAAGAACCATCTCGATGGGACGGATTATGTGACCAATATCTATACTTTTCCTGGAGAGCTGGAGTTGCTACATTTGACCGGAGACTTTTTTAAAGGAAAAATTTACAACTAAAAGAG
>NZ_DBGB01000041.1:0-242707 GCF_002295765.1 Sphingobacterium sp. UBA865
AACCAACCAACCAACCAACCAAGCCCAATATCGAAAACCGCACTAGTAACATTTCGTTTATAATTCACTAAATCATTTTAGTATACTTATATTCATATTCTGAAAAACCAAGAAGTATACCATGATAAAAACCAAAACCTCAATTTTTGTGCTGGCACTATCGTTCTTCGGTTGGCTTAATGCTTTGGCACAACAGCCACAGCTTTCAACCCCATGGACAGCAATAGCCAAGCAAACAGAAATCCCACTTTCCGAATATCCACGTCCCCAAATGGAAAGGAATGAATGGCTATGTCTCAACGGTAAATGGGATTATATAGGTGGAAAGGATGCTCCGAACGCACTAAATCCTGCTGTCCCCATTTCCTTTGACCACAGCCGAGAAAGCATTCTTGTCCCCTATTGTCCAGAGTCCTATTTATCCGGAATACAACGCAAACAAGAAATTAATCTGTGGTATCGTAAAAATTTCGAGCTACCTAATCATTGGAAAGGGAAAGATATTATACTCCATTTTGGTGCAGTGGATCACGATGCGACCATATTTGTAAATGGTAGAAAAGCTGGTACTCATTCAGGTGGCTACGACTCCTTCTGGATCAACATCACTGAGTTTTTAAAGGCCGGTCCAAATAACATTGTCGTCGCAGTGCATGACAAGAACGACGGTAAGTATCCTTCGGGCAAAAATGGACCTCGAGGCGACTATACATTTTCTTCTGGCATATGGCAAACTGTGTGGATGGAACCAGTAAGCAAAAACCATATACAGGGAATCAAATTGTTGCCTCAAGTAGCAGAAAAACAACTAAAAATACAGGTCACTAGCACAGCGAAGGCAAAAGTTACGGCCATCGTTTCTTCAGAGGGAAAAGAAATTTCAAAAACGGTAATTCAGTCGGGCATGGAATTTAATATCCCGGTAGAAAATCCAAAACTTTGGTCTCCTGACTCCCCCTTTTTATACGATTTAAAATTAAGTATACATGGGAAGAATGGAGAAATCATTGACGAGGTTAAGAGCTATTTTGGTATGCGTGATATTAAACTTGGTAAGGTAAACGGAATTGTAAGGCCGCTCTTGAATGACAAATTTGTGATGCAGCTCGGTCTCCTGGATCAGGGGTATTGGCCCGATGGTATTCTAACAGCACCTACGGAAGAAGCTCTCAAATATGATATCGAGTTTACCAAAAATGCTGGTTATAACCTTATTCGTAAGCATATGAAAACCGAACCCCAACGGTTCTATTATTGGGCAGATAAAATGGGACTGCTTGTGTGGCAAGATATGCCCTGCCTTTGGTATCCCGAAGAAGATACTACGATTTATCGAAAAGCATTTCGTGATGAATACAAGGCCATCGTTGACGACCACTACAACTCGCCATCCATTATCGCCTGGGTTCCTTTTAACGAAAATTGGGGCGCTTTCGATGTACGCAATATTACCGACTGGACCAAACAATATGACCCTTCACGTTTAGTGAACGGTAATTCGGGATTTAACAACAATCCATCTTACCAAAAAGCTTATGGTGACCCCGGAAATGGAGATTTTGTTGACACCCATATCTATGTTGGCCCAAAGGGTGCCTCAGAACCTGATTCGAAAAGGGCAGCTTCCCTCGGAGAGTTTGGTGGCGTAGGCTTATTTGTCCGCGGTCACATGGGCCTGTCGAAAACAATGCCTATGCCTACGAACCCACTATAGAGGCACTCACAGACCGTTATATATTCCTAATGGATAATGTCGAACAATTGCTCCGATACAAAGGATTGAGTGTTGCTATTTATACGCAAACTACCGATGTGGAACATGAAGTCAATGGCCTATTGACTTACGACCGTAAAATACAAAAAATGGATCTTGAAAGAATAAAAGCAGTCAACCAAGCCGTGATTAAAGCTGGAAATGAATTGAATTAGCGGATACAGATGTTCGCTATTTCGCTCTCAAAGAATTTTCAAACGATTCAACTGAAACAGCTGTTCTTTTTGCAGAAGTGTTTAATAACAGATCAACGGGTAACACTATTATGGCAAAATATTCAGAAAAAGCATCTGAGAAAGTTGAAAAGACGATGCACGAAATGAAAGAAGGAAAATTAAAATCTGGTAGCGGGAAAAAGGTAACATCACGAAAACAGGCGATTGCTATCGGCCTCTCCGAAGCAAAAAAAGAAGGTGCCAAAGTACCCAAAAAAAAATCCTAGCAAGTAAACTTGCTAGGATTTTCTCTTTAGCCCAAATTATGCTTTTTCATGCAGCAATCTACAGTAGGGATTTTTTCTTGTCTGTACCATCATAAGGATCTGACAAAACATTTTGACTATCCTCGACATCTATAAAATTTTGATTTACATCTACGGGTGTATAAATATGAACACTGCTTCCATTTCTTTTTTTGAGATAATATTGAATCTTTGTTGTATCAATATTGGTCACATCTGAAGCTGTCCATATCATTTTATGACCTGCACCATCAATCGTTATTACTGTATCATTGCCACGAGCGATGATACGCTGCAGTCCCAATTCTCCTTTTCGATCACCTTCTCTTGTCAACAAATGTGTGTTACCATCTTTATCAATCATCCTGATCTGTTGATTATTGTTGCATCCAACTAAAAGGATGAAACTAAACAGAAGAAATGGAAGGGTCGTTCGTATTATTTTCATATCGTTCGTGGTATAACTCAATATAGTTTAACGACGAGACACAAAGATGCTGCCAAAATACAGCTGGCATGAAAGATACCTTCCAAAAGTTGGTGGATTTACCCCGAGTAGTGATCGCCTCCAGCAAACAACCTGCTGCTAATTCACATACAAAAACTATCTGTCTCTATTTTATATTCGTTTTTTTTATCAGACGGCTGGCACTTTCTGCTGCAATGATCAATGCTGCTGCAAGCATAATTACATCTTTCAGGACTAATCTACCGGCCGCGGATAAATAAGGAAAACCATAATTAGGTGACGGGAAATCTCCATCTAGCTTTGGCACAAACGCCTCTGGAGTTGTTATCAGGAAAGAAAGTGTAACCAATGACATAAGCACGGTACACAATGCCCCAAAAATTCCGATTTTAGGATACCAGATACCTAAAAATATCATCAGACCAATTGAAACAATTACAAAGCCAAGTATATAAGAAAAAATATAAGTTCCATTTTCTTGGTGCCATGCAATATTTTTCTTTACGACACGACCCTCCGGATTTTTAAACAACTGGTATTCCGGTATTAGCTCTCCGTTTTTATCCAACACCCGTTTTTCCGTATTATGATAAAAAAAACGCATTGCCGGACTATTAATAACAAAAGGAACTATACCATCAGCTTCATATTGAAATGCTTTTAATCCTCCAATCCATGCCATCACAATAAAAATTGAAATTCTAGCAAAGTTTGTAAAGATATATTGTGACTTTGCCAATAGCTTTATTATTTTCTCCATAACGTAGTTTGTTTAATACCATGCAAAACTAAACAATGGCTTAAATCCACAACATGGACAAATAGATCTATAACATAGACTTTTCGGCAACAATTGATAAACCGACCCGCTTCCGAAATACCTTAGGAGATACGCCTACCATCTTCTTAAAAAATCTACTGAAATAAAACTCGTCTTTGTACTGCAAATTGGCTGTTATTTCTTTAATACTTTTGGCCGTCAAATGGAGCTGTCTTTTACTTTCCAATACGAGGCGTTCCTGGATCAACTTTGAAGGGGATTTTCCCCATTTCAATTTTATTTTTTTCGTAAAAACGGCTGGACTTAAACCATAGTTCGCTGCATAAAAGGTAACTTCTTTATGCGCTTTATAATTCTTTTCCAAAAACTGCTCAAAGTCATCAATAATATCTCTATGAGCCCAATACGGTTTTTGTAGGTCGTTAAAAAGTAGCTTTTGTCTACTCGCCAGCGCTAAAATCAGCTGTAAATAGGTTCTGCTCAATGACTGATCATAGGATTCCGACGACATTTTGAGCTGATCTATTTTTTCCATGATAGTTGATATCTCATGATAAATAGCTGTTGAGAGCAACACATGAGGTTGCTGGTAGATGTTGTTGAATAGAATTCCATTACAGGCAACTTCATCTTTATGATATTCTATACAATAGAAATCGCCGTGAAATTTTAGCACACTAAAGGTACTTTTCTGCACCACATCCATCGTAAACAACTGATAGGGAGACAAAAACAAAACACTTTTAGGATCCGCATGGTATGTCACCAAATCAACCGAAAAACTCGTCGCTTTCTCAAATAAAAGAATGCAGTACAATGGTTCACTAATGTTGAATCTACCGGCAGATAATACTAATTTTTCAAACAGGATATGGGAATAGTTCATGTTATTAAGCTAAAATATGAATTTAATCGAACCTATTCATCCGGTCTTAAGCTTCGCTTCAAATGATAAAACTTAAGTAGAATATGGTCATACCATAAGGCAAATAAAAGCATACTAGCCGGTAACAATAATGTTTTCAGTTTAAAATATTGAAACATAAAGCCGCCTACAACTCCCCCAATAAAAAAGCCTCCAATAATCATCAACTTAAGAAAAATACTTTTGTGTAATTTCACTTTTTCAGCAATTTCTCTATAAAAAAGTAACTGCGAGATTTCAATACCAAGATCAGTAAACAATCCCGTCAAATGCGTCGTTCTGACAACTGATTGTGACACCTTCGTTACCAGGGCATTCTGAAGTCCCATAGCAAAAAGCAGGGCAAATGAAATTATGGTTGGTAACGTTGGCCCTGCTTTAAATAAAGCTGGGAGCAGTCCTACATTAATTAAGATAATAGACTCCATACAAATTGGAATGATATAAGCGTTATGTGATTTCTTTTTTGAAGCTAATTCTACAATAAAACCTGAAACGGTAGCTCCCATTAAAAAAAAAGCAATGTATAACAGATAAATCAAAGCCATCTTATAATTCATTAAAATCAACTGTTCTGAAAAAAATGCGAAGTGACCTGTGACATTCGTTGTTAAAGTGCTAACGGCAAGAACACCTGTAATATTGACCAAACCCGCCACACAAGATAAAATAGA
The DNA here is from genome assembly GCF_002295765.1 of Sphingobacterium sp. UBA865. Taxonomy (NCBI): domain Bacteria; kingdom Pseudomonadati; phylum Bacteroidota; class Sphingobacteriia; order Sphingobacteriales; family Sphingobacteriaceae; genus Sphingobacterium; species Sphingobacterium sp. UBA865. The sequence continues at coordinate 5,084 of NZ_DBGB01000041.1, forward strand.
GGCTAACTTTAAATTATGAATATAATTCCTTCCTCTCCCTTGATGCCTAAACATTTGAATTAATCTTTATAAATTAGAGAAAATAGATGAAAACAAGATTCATTTAAGGTTTCAGTAAATCATATACCCTGACATAATCCACCTCCATCTCTGCAGGAAATGCGCTGCTATCGACGCCTTGCACACCGCCCCAATCTCCACCAACGGCCAGATTCAATAGTAAATGAAATCTTTTATCAAATGGCCACACGCCATTGCCTTTTCCTTCATTTGGAAAACTGTAGATCTGTACATCATCCACGAAACCACGAATATACTCGGGGGTCCAGTCTATCCGATAATTATGAAACTCCGATGTTGCCTGATCAATTCGTTTCATCACTCCTTTTTGAGTTCCGATAGAATGATTATAATCCTTTGTATGAACGGTAATATGTATTGCATTCTCGTCATAACCGACATGCTCCATGATATCTATTTCTCCCGAATGTGGCCATCCTCCGTAAACCCAATCTGTCGGTAACATCCAAGCGGCTGCCCACGTACCTTTCCCTTTCGGCACCTTGGCTCGGACTACAAATCGACCATATAGAAAATCGCCCTTGTTTTTACTCACCAGCCTGGCAGAAGTATAGTTCAACCCTTCATATTGTTCTTTTATTGCAGTAATACGTAAAACACCATTTGCAACACTTGCATTTTTCCTGTTTGCATCTGTATAGTATTGAAGTTCATGATTTCCCCAACCATTATGCAAGGAGCCTACATCATATCCCCATTTTTTTGCGTCCGGAAGACCATCGTAATCGAACTCATCACTCCAACTGGGCATTTCAGCAAACTTATATTCTCCTACATGTGTACTATCGGGACTTACGGAAAGTATTGCGATCAAAGGAAGTATCCAAAGGCTCATTATGTTTATATTTTATACAATTATTGATAAAGCTAATGAAAAATATGAATAGATTACCTCACATCGGAGACGCAATTTAAAGCTCCGTTAGTAATTATAAAATCGCGGCTACTAACTTTAGTTTAATCATTTTCCCTTTACTAAAACGTGTACTATCAACCAATGGAAAGTGATAAGCAGGAGGAGATTACCCGCAATTAATATAAATTACGCTTAAAAAAGGTAGGTACAGTCAGGTTGCGATAAATTGCTTTCGTAAGATTTCGGGAAAATATACTTTTGAAAAAACTTTTAGGACTGTACGACACAAGTAAAAGATCAATAGCTTCGATTTCCACCATGTAGTCGATACAACGTGGTATAGGCATATTGTAATCTAAACGATTGACCGCATTTTTTTCCACATAATCAATTTTATTAAACGAAAATTGGGCGGATAGCTTTTGTTTCCAGTCTTCAATATCTTCTTGTTTTGGAGAGATATACTTTTGTGTTACGTGCAACAGGCTGAGATTAAATTTCTCCGGTACACGTAAGGTGAAACTGTCGAGTAGATCATATTCGGACGCTTTAAAATTGCTCAGTAATGCGATATTTTGCAACCCAAATTTTTGGAAAGTGATGGGTACTGCCAAGACACCGATTGGACTCTTTTTTATCAGGGCGAAGGTATTGCTTCCCAAGACAGCTTTCTGTATCATACCTTTACCTTTAGCTCCCATGACGATAAAATGATATTCCTTTTCTTGTAGTAAGTTTAGTACCGTTTTTTCCAAGTTGCCGGCCAAACTTACGGTTTTACAGCGGAGATCAGGAAATTCATCGTCGATACGTATCTGCCAGTCCTTGAGCATGCTTTCAGCCTCTTCCTTCTGAGGCTTCAAAAACATATTCTCCATTTTCGCATGGACACTGTCTTTTATTGGGATGGTATAAGTATGCAGAAGTTCTACTGTCCAATTAAATTTTTTAGCCAGATTCGCCGCATATCGAATAGCAGTCCATGAGTTTTCAGAAAAATCGGTGAGTACGAGAATTGTTTTGTCCATAAATATTTTGCAGATAAATCAGCGCGGATTATTAGTATTACAACAGTAAAGAAGGCAGAAGGTTTTTAATAATCAATCAAAAGAGAGACTTTAAAAAAAAGGTTTTCAAACGGGGAGAATGAAAACCTTAAATAACCAATTATAAACCTAAATTATGATACAACAAAGATAAACATCAAAAAGATAAAAACCAAAATAAACTACTAAAAAGATAGACTTTTTTTTATTAAGGAATCAGTACAGCCCTTCCTTTGATCTTACCATTGCGCATTCGATCATAAACTTCGTTAGCCTGATCAAGCTTAAACTGCTCAATTTCAATATGAATCTTCCTTTGCCTAGCTAAACCTACAACTTCCATAAGCTCAACCCGCGAGCCCCAATATGGGTTTGTCATACTCACACCAAAAGGAAGCCCCGACATATTGTACTGGTAGTGTCCCCCACCTAATCCAACAATTGTCAGGTCACCATCCAAACCAACAACCTTTGTTCCTAGATCTATAGTCGATGTCGCGCCTACAAAGTCAATCACTACTTTAGCTTTTTTAATGCCCGTAATCTTATTGATTTGTTCGGCTGCATTTGCATCCTTCGAATTAACCACATAGGCTGCGCCCAGTTCTTTAGCAAAGGCTAGTTTTTCTTCGGTGACATCACAGGCAATAATTGAACTCGCGCTTACTTCATTTAGTATTTGTAAGGCAACATGGCCCAAACCTCCAACTCCGATCACAACCACATACTCATCCGCTGTCAATTTGCCTATCGAACGTTTTATCGCCGAATAAGGAGTAAGTGCCGCATCCGTTAATGGCGCAGCAATGACTGGATCTAAGTCATAAATTGGGACCAGTAAACGCGAAGAAGGGACAAGCATATATTCCGCCATCCCACCATCAAGGCCTAGCCCACCACCATAGGCCATTTCAGACTGGTGATCACAATAATTTTCCTTTGATTGCTGACAGGGCTTACAGTGCCCACAACCCCAAGGGCCATAGACCAGTACCGCGTCTCCTTTTTTATAGTCTTTTACATCCGATCCAACTTCTTCAATCCAGCCCGCATTTTCGTGTCCCAAGGTAAATACCGTACCTACAACGGTCCCCTCATCTATAATGTGGAGATCAGAATGACAAACACCTGCACCACCAATTTTTAGTAATACTTCATCGCCCTTAGGAACGGGCTTCACAAGATCATTCACAACGCGGACATCTTTATGCCCAAAAAAACGTACTGCTTTCATATTGAATTTTTTTTGTTGACTAATAGAAGAACAAATAAGAACGATATATGTTTCAACACATATAAAGACAGCGGCAACATGTAAGTCTTATTTCAAGAAAAAGTATTGCAATCCCCTGATCGTATTACCTAACGGCAAGTCAAAAGTATTCATGCAATAAAGACCGGCAACTCGAAGATATTTATGTATTTTTATCGGGAATCAAATGATAAAAATACATGCTAAAAAAAGGTGAACATATTGAAGGCGTTCCTATGGAACTCCAACAATTGTTGGATATGGACGAAAAAGCCAATGTTTTTTTTGAAACACTCTCCAAATCATACAAACAGGGATATTGTGATTGGGTAGGCTCAGCTAAACAGGAACAAACTAGAAAAACAAGGGCAGAAAAAGCAATTCAGATGCTAAGAAATAATCAAAAAACGCTTAAAACCGTTTAAAAAAGAGGCATTAACTCCTAAAAAAGAGTTATAAATTAACGGCAAGAATAAATTTGATAGGCAAAGGTATTCAGAATAACATCGCAGACCTTTTTACATTTCAGCAATGTCAATTTTCAATAATTGTAACAATACTAGATAAACTTTAAAATTTCGATACCCAAATCACTTGTATCATTTTTAAAGTTTAATTACATTTGCTTTCAAGGATGCAAGGAAAATTCCATCAATATCTATTCGGCGTAGTTTGCGCAATACTTATCAGTTTTGGCTGGTATCATGTGCCAACACCAAATAATATCCCCTCCTGCAATCTTCACGCTGTCAACCACTTCAACAAGCAAGTAAAAAGCGAAGATTATGACACTAAAGTTATTCGCAAAACTAAACGTCCTCGGCATGAAAAATTAAGGGCATATTTTTCAGAAAATGACAATGAAAATGATGACGCGGGAAGTGATTCCAATAGCCCTAACTTATTTGCACTTACCGGGGATGATTTTGGGAATATAATATCGTATATCCATCCTCAATTTCAAAATACACGCACAGCAGTTTCGCTTGCAAATTCCAACCAGCTTACTTCTAGAAAAAACGCTCTCTATATCCATTACAGTGTATTCAGGCTGTGATTTTTTAATAATTTCTTAAAAAAACATCAAAATAGCTTTCAAAATCACTTGGAAGCAGGTCACACTATTGTTCAATTTTTCGGAAATAATTAAAAAACTATTATCATGGTCATGAGAAGCTTTATGTATATAAGCCTGTGCCTTATTATTCTATCTACAAGCTGCCAGTCAGAAAAAAAAGACAAAAAAGAAGCTGCAGTTTTCAACGTCACTACTCCTTTGGTCAAGGATACAATCGTCAATAAAGACTATGTCGCCCAAATCCGTTCGATCAACCATATTGAATTGCGCGCGCAGGAAAAAGGCTACATTCAATCGATATTTGTCGATGAAGGTCAATTTGTACAAAAAGGACAACCACTCTTTAAAATCATGCCCAACCTCTATGAGTCCGATGTTAATCGTGCTAAAGCAGAGGTAAAATATGCTGAAATCGAATATCAGAACACCAAAAATCTGTCCGAAAAAGATATTGTCGCTCCGCAGGAAACTGAAATGGCAAAAGCAAAATATGAAAAAGCCAAAGCTGAGCTAGCCGCGATGAATACTCATCTCAAATTTACGGACATCGTAGCACCGTTTTCCGGAATCGTTGGTAAGCTTCACGTCCGTAAAGGAAGTCTTGTCGACGAAGGCGAGTTGATCACGGAATTGTCCGATAACAGTAAAATGTGGGTTTATTTCAATGTACCCGAAGTGGAATACCTCAATCAAATGGACGCAAAACAAGACAATGGCCCGCTGCATGTACGGTTAAACATGGCCAATGGAAAAGAATTCGGTCATGAGGGTATTGTTGAAACAATTGAATCAGACTTCAATAATGAAACTGGAAATATTGCCTACAGAGCGACTTTTCCGAATCCAAAGGGATTACTGCGTTATGGTGAGACAGGCAATATCGTCATTACATCGCCCTATAACAATGCGCTTATGATACCGCAGAAAGCAACATTTGAGGAGCTTGAAAAAAAATATGTTTACGTTATTACAAAAGATAATAAAGTAAAAGCAAGAGAAATAAAAGTTGCTGCCGAACTGCCGCATATCTATGTTGTTTCTTCCGGATTGGGCAAGGATGAAAAGATTCTGCTCAATGGACTTCGCATGGTACAGGAAAACCAGACCATTGAATCCAAATATCAGACTCCGGAGAAAGTCATGTCAAACTTAGATTTATATGCAGAGTAATTAAAAAAGCAGCATTATGTTTAAAAAAGTAATACATCGACCGGTATTTGCTATTGTCATATCGGTTGTCATCCTATTTATCGGAGGTTTGGCCATAAAGCAGCTTCCTACAGAGCAATTTCCAAAAATCGCACCGACTACAGTGGCGGTCTCCATTGCCTATCCTGGTGCAAGTGCCGATGTACTTGTAAAATCCTCCCTGATTACACTGGAGAATGCAATCAATGGTGTACAGGGAATGCGCTATATCGCTACCGATGCAACCAGCGCCGGTGAAGCGACCGTAAACGTCGTATTTGACCCCGGAACGGATCCCAACGATGCCGTAGTACTGGTCAAAACCCGGGTGGATCAAGTCATGCCACTATTGCCTGAACTTGTTCAAAAGGAAGGAGTCGTCGTCAATCCCATTCAGCCCAGTATGCTGATGTACGTGAATCTTTACAGTACAAATAAAAGCATGGATGAAAAGTTCTTGTACAACTATGCAACGGTAAACATCATTCCTGAAATCAATCGTATTCATGGTATCGCCAAATCACAAATCTTAGGTAGCCGTAGATATGCCATGCGCGTCTGGTTAAATCCCGATCGTATGCGTGCCTATAGCTTATCAGTTGATGAAGTGATGAAAGCGATAGGAGAACAAAGTATCATCGGCCGTCCCGGTCGACTGGGACAAAGCTCGGGTATTGCAGCGCAATCCCTCGAATATGTCCTAACTTATAAAGGACAATACAATACACCTGAAGAATACGACAATATTATCGTTCGCGCAAACGGCGACGGTGAAAACATCAAGTTAAAAGACGTGGCTAAAGTCGAACTGGGAAGTGAATTCTTTGACATCTATTCCAATTTAGACGGGCATCCCTCGGCTTCAATTGTGTTGAAACAGAATTATGGCAGTAATGCTAATGACGTTATTAAAGATGTGAAGGCAAAACTTGCTGAGATGAAAGGTAACTTTCCTCCAGGTATAGACTATAAAATCAGTTATGACGTATCCCAATTCTTGGATGCTTCTATCGAACAGGTGATGCATACCCTACGCGATGCTTTTATTTTAGTTGCCATTGTTGTGTTTATTTTCCTTGGCGATTGGCGTTCGACTTTGATTCCAATCATCGCCGTGCCCGTTTCGCTGATAGGTACATTCTTCGTCATCCAATGGTTCGGTATGTCGATCAACTTAGTGACCTTGTTTGCATTGGTGCTTGCCATCGGGATTGTCGTAGACAATGCCATTGTGGTCATTGAAGCAGTACATGCCAAAATGGAAGAAAGTGCCATATCGCCATACAGCGCTGTAAAAGAAGTCATGGGCGAAATCGCAGGTGCTATTATCGCTATTACAGCTGTTATGGTGGCCGTTTTTATCCCCATTTCATTTATGACAGGCCCTGTCGGAACATTTTACCGTCAGTTTTCAATTACCATGGCGAGTTCCATCGTGATATCTGCAGTAGTCGCATTAACCCTTACTCCTGTGCTTGCCGCGATGCTCCTGAAAAATAACCATGGTAAACCAAAAAAATCAAACGTATTCACCAAATCGCTCGACCTTTTTAACCGTACTTTTGATAAAATAACGGGCAAGTATGCCTCCTTACTTCGTAAAATTGCCAGCCGAAAAGTAATTACATGGGGTATCTTAATAGCATTCTGTGTCGGCATTTTCGTCATTAACAAAACGCTTCCAGGAGGTTTTATACCGAGCGAGGACCAAGGCACAATATATGCCATTATTCAGACTCCTCCAGGATCAACATTGGAACAGACCAATAAGCTTTCCAGAGAGCTCCAAAAGATCTGTCAAGGGGTAGATGGCGTAGAATCTGTCTCATCACTGGCAGGTTATGAAATCATGACGGAAGGCCGTGGATCGAATGCAGGAACCTGTCTTATCAACCTCAAAACCTGGGGTGAACGTGAACACTCCGTCAAAGAGATCATGGAAGAACTTGAAGAAAAATCAAAAAATCTAGGTGCAACAGTTGAATTCTTCGAACCTCCGGCTGTTCCGGGTTTTGGTTCTTCAGGAGGTTTCTCCATGCGCCTGCTGGACCTCAATAGGACCACCGATTACCAAGATTTCGATAAAGTCAATAAAGCTTTTATTGCTAATCTCAAAAAGCGCAAAGAGTTAACTGGTGTATTCACTTTCTTCGCTGCTAATTACCCGCAATACGAATTGGTATTTGACAATAACGCCGCCATGCAAAAAGGCGTTTCCATTGGTAAAGCCATGGACAACCTCAATATCCTTATCGGTAGTACCTATGAGCAGGGTTTTATCCGTTTCGGTCAATTCTTCAAGGTCTATGTACAATCTTCACCAGAATTTAGAAGGCTACCTTCCGATATCATGAACCTTTACGTCAAAAACGATCATGACCAGATGGTTCCTTATTCGGCCTTTATGACCTTAAAAAAAACACAGGGACCAAATGAAATCACGCGCTACAACATGTACAATTCGGCCGCCATCCGTGGACTTCCGACAAATGGGTATACAACAGCCGACGCCATTCAGGCAATCAACGAAACCGCAGTTCAAACATTACCGCACGGCTATAAAGTTGCCTGGGAGGGCTTGTCCTATGATGAGGCTCAACGCGGAAACGAAGCCGTTTATGTCTTTTTAGTCGTCTTAGTCTTCGTATATCTTGTACTTGCGGCACAGTACGAAAGCTTCATTATTCCATTTGCAGTATTGTTGTCGCTACCCGTGGGTGTATTTGGATCATTCTTTTTATTAAAGGCAATGGGTCTTGAAAATGACATCTACGCACAGGTCGGGCTGATCATGATTATTGGTTTATTGGGTAAAAATGCGGTGCTTATCGTAGAATTTGCCGTGAAAAGGCGCCAAGCTGGCGATAGCATATTGGAAGCAGCTATTGAGGGCTCACGAGCACGTTTCAGACCAATCCTCATGACCTCATTTGCATTTATCGCTGGACTTGTACCACTTGTCTTTGCCAGTGGTGCCGGAGCTATCGGTAACCATACCATAGGTGCCTCAGCGCTGGGCGGTATGCTCGTCGGAACTATCTTTGGCGTTATTGTCATTCCCGGACTCTACTACATTTTTGCAAAATTGGCTGACGGAAGAAAAATGATCCAAGCCGAAGACGAATCACCATTAAGCGAAGACATGATACATTATGAATAAGAACAGATTATATCACTATACAGGTTTCGCACTTTTCTTGCTTAGTCTTGCAGCCTGCAAACCACTGGAAATAAAACAACGTGCCGAAAATAAAACCGTTCCCGGAAAATATGGGGATGCTGACAGCGACACCGTGAATACAGGAAAAATCAAATGGAACAGCTATTTCAGCGATCCCAATCTACAAGGATTGATCAGTCAGGCACTAGCAAACAACCAGGAGCTACATATTATGCTTCAGGAAATTGAAATAGCAAAAAATGAAGTAAGCGCCAGAAAAGGTGAATATCTACCTTCCGTAGGCGTAAAAGTTGGCGCGGGGGTCGACAAAGTAAGTCGCTACACAAACATTGGAGCGATGGAAAAGAATACAGAAATCGAACCCGGACGCGAAATGCCTGAACCGCTATTTGATTTTGGAGTTGGTGTACAGGCACAATGGGAAACAGATATCTGGGGTAAACTCCACAATGCGACTAAAGCGCAGCTGCAACGGTATTTTGCCAGCGTGGAAGGCAAAAACTTTATGGTAACTCACCTGATCGCTGAAATTGCAGATTCTTATTATGAACTCCTGGCACTGGACAACGAACTTCTGGTTATCAATGAGAATGTAAAGATTCAAAACGATGCATTGGTCGTCGTAAATGACTTGAAGAAAAATGCGCGATCCAATAAACTTGCCGTCAAAAGATTTGAAGCCCAGATATTGAAAACCCAAGGTATGCAATATGATATCAAGCAGAAGATCACAGAAACAGAAAATAGAATAAACTACCTTGTTGGAAGATTCCCGCAGCCGGTTCAAAGGGATCAACAATCATTTGATAAGCTTGTTCCGCAAACCGTCTACACAGGTATTCCTTCGGAGCTATTAGAAAACAGACCCGATATTAAGCAGGCGGAGTATGAACTTGCAGCTTCCAAACTGGATATAAAATCGGCTAAAGCCCGCTTTTACCCATCCTTGGATATTGCTGCTGGTGTAGGGTTTCAGGCCTTTGATCCAACTTATCTCGTTAAGCCGGAATCATTTCTGGCTTCGCTCGTTGGAGAACTTACTGCGCCCCTGATTAACAAACGAGCGATCAAGGCGGCTTACTATAATGCCAATGCACGACAGGTTCAGGCTGTTTACCATTATGAACAGACCATATTGGCTGCATATATTGAAGTTGCAAACCAGCTCTCCAAAATTAAAAATCTGGAGAATGGCCTACAAATTAAGACCAAGGAAGTCGATGCATTAAATGAGTCTATCGGTATTTCCAACGACCTCTTTAAATACGCTCGCGCAGATTATATGGAAGTTCTGCTAACGCAACGCGATGCCCTGGAATCTAAATTTGAGCTCGTTGAGAAGAAGGTCAACCAACTCAAAGCAAGCGTAGCGATATACAGATCCCTAGGAGGCGGATGGGATCATTAATAGCGCACTTTTAATTTTAGTTTTTATATGTTGGGGACTTATCATGTGATAAGTCCCTTTTTATTTTAACAATACACTTACTCCACCACGATTTCTTTCATTTTCTCGTTTCCATAATATGTCGGGAAATACATTAATTCAGCCTTCGCGGGGTTGACAGTATAAGTCCCGGTATAACGAGGTAAAAGTTCGATCTCAAAGGTATGTGTACCTTTCCCCAGTTTGTTGCAAAAAATGACGACACGATCTTTGAAATGCTCTCGGTGCGCCTCGATTCTATAGTATCCATTGGTTTTTGTTTCATAAGAACATCCCGCCGGTATCGGAACTTCAATCTGCACATACTCAGCTTCACCAGTTAATGTTACGCTTGCTTCAAGTTTTACAGGCTTCCCTTCCTTGAGTGCCGCTACCGTAGCACCATTGTCCTTAAATCGCGTTGCCACGGCAAAGCCCTTTTCTTTTTCTACAGCTGGATTGGGATTCCAAAAATTTTGATAAGCCGTCACAAAAGCCGGCCCCGTCCCTTCTTTCCTCACTTTAATCTGCTCATCCGACTTAAAGCTTTGCGTATACGGAAATGCAGTGACGCGTTTGCCATTGATGACCATTACCGGTGCCTGGAAAGATTCACCCTCTTTCAGTACATCAGGAAGAATACTTCGTATGATACGGGAAGATTCGTAGATATTATACCATTGGTTTTGCTGCCGCTGCGCGAAAAAGTAATTACGGATATTTTCTAAATCTGAATCATGACCACCAATTGATTTTAAGACACCATAAGCCAACAATGTATTCTCGGTATTGGTTTCCGTTGGGCGCATAAAAAATCCGCCTTTCTGATCTGTTGTAGTTCCAGAAGTCCAATAGAGCCCACCTAAGACAGCCTTTGACGCGTATTTAAGAACGGTATCTGCAGCATGTGAATCCTTAAGACCCAGTTTTGAAATCAACAGATATTTCAACAGTTTATCCTTGATGGTTTTACTTTTCAGTTTTGTGTCGATTTCGAAGAAATAATCTTTGTAATCAGCTTTAGGATCCAACCGGAGTAGATATATCAAGGAGCTAAACAAATTCTCCTTGGCCCCGTGAAGCTTATCTTTATCCAATAGAACATCCAGCGAAGCCAAGCTGCTTTTCAACATGGTCTTTTCACGTTCTGCATAAATCTCCGTATCGATCTCAACCTGGTAGCCGGCTTCTCGGGCATCCAACAGTACCCCGATCACATAGTTGCTGATCCAGGTCACAGTTTCACTTTTGTTCCACCAACCCCAGCCCTGATTGGAATTTTTGTTTTTCTGTAACTCCTTCAAAAGATCCTTTATTTTCTTATCCTCTGTAAAGGGCTTTCCGATCAATTTTGTCAGCTCTTTTTTGGAAAGTAATGCGCTCAATTTGGAAGCCATCTGTTCATTGCATAGAAATTTATAACGATCGATCGATTCAATTTCCCGTTGTAAAAATTCCAGCGAATTTGCTTCGGCATGCAAGGTGATTTCGCCTAGTGCTGGAGAAGTTTTTAGTAAATATTCTGCGGTACTGTTGAGTACTTTAAAATCTCCTTCATGTTGTTCAAGCCCCTTTTCAAAAATCGGAATGCTACGTTTTTCACCATCAAAATATCCATTTGACAATTCGATCGAATAAGCAAGTTGGACGCTGTCCCCCTGAGCGGCAATAACTGATATAGGATCCCGATAGGACTTCGCAATTTTCAACGTTGCCTCCTGCGTTGTCAGCCCATTGTTGATGGTACGCAAGAGCTGCAAGCTGTCGCTAAGATAATTAACAACCCTTCCCATGGCTGTAAACTGATCACTTCTGATGGCAAATCGGGGAGTCGCCAAATGTGCCGAAACAGCTTTAAAGGATTTGACATTTAGCTCTTTTATGTCGGCGAAATTTTTACTTCCTTTAGCGATAAAGAATGTTCGCCAATTGGTAATATCATCCGGATAGGTCGCTTCAAAATTAACTTTTCCCTGAGCATCGGTAGTTAGCTTTGGCTGCCAGAATGCATCATCGCGGAAGTTCACGCGCATCGTATTTCCAGATTCCAAATAGGGCATATCCACAGCACCTGTCGATGTCGCAGATGCTCCAGCTTTCATCTGAACCATCACCACGCCATTGGCGGCCCGCGCACCGTACAATCCCAGCATAGATTGATCTTTAATCACATTCAATGACGCGATAGTCGATGGATCAAGACTTGAAATATCACCTTCAAAAGGGACTCCGTCCACTAAAATCAATGGTTTTTCATTGGGGGCCGGACTAGCAGCGCCACGAATACGAATCCCTGCTACAGCCCCCTGCAGCATAGCTGTAGTCACCCCATCCATCCTAGCATTGATCGATTTCACTGCCGCAGTCAATGATTGCCTTTTTTGGACGCCATACCCCACAACAACCACTTCATCCAATTGATTTTCGCTTGGCTTTAATTCCACGAAATAATCTTTGCCACTGGAGACTTTGACCGTAGCGGTATTGTACCCTAAAGCAGCAATCTCAAGTACCGTATTTTTGTCATCGGAGAGCTCAAGTTCCACACTACCATCAAAGCTTGTGAAATATCGTTTTTTGGTATCCGGAACACTCACCTTAGCCCCAATTAATGGCGTATCCCCATCATAAACTAAGACCCTGGCGACCTTATTATTCTTTCTCTTCGTTCTAAAATCTTCCCGGTCTATTTTTAAGAGCTGCGGAACAATCTCTTGCCCATGGCTTATAGAATCCCGCAATGGATTTTCTACGGTACGCACAATAATTTCATCACGTACAAGTTTGTAAGCCAATCTTGCCGCTTGGGATGCATTGCTCCATTGAATAGAATCCAGCCGGAGATAATTCATCCCATTGGCTTTGAGTTTGATTGGCAAACTAAAAGAAGTTGAATCATCCTTTACAATATGCAAAGTAACATCGCCGACTGGAAGATCTCCAAAAGTTCGATGTCCACCGTAAAACAGTCGAAAATACATTCTCTCCTCGACATTCGTCGGTTCAATAAAGATCAATGTAGGCCGGATGCCTTTCTGTGCAACATCATTGCCCAAAGTTAAATTCAATTTAAAAATAGCCTCATTTTTTCCTTTCTTCACCGTAGCAAATTGTGCCAATCCCGTGCTATTTTGCATGATCTCTTTGAAAGTACGTTCTACGTTTGCCTTGATATCCTCCAATGACCATACCTTCTCCTGAAAATCTAAATTTGGCTTGAAATCATACAGATCAATCCGCAAAGGATTGCCATCCCAGCTTTTTTGCTTTTGATAATTTTTATAGATGCTATATTGATAGCCCCCCTCAATTTCAAAACGTCCAATTTTCGCTGTATCAACCATGAGCGTACCTATTTTGGACACACCATTATACATTTCTGTCCTTGGAAATGGTCCTACCATCAGTGGCACAGGAACCTGTGTACGCAACCGACTATCGTAAACGGTTTTTCTTACGGGATTGAGGTAATAGAGATCTCCAGCTGTCTGGATATATGCTGGCCTCTCAATCAACACATTATTATTGGGTAATTGCCAGGCTCCAAAATTGTTGGTTACTGTAATCAACTGGCGCTTCAATTCAGTCAATTCGTTTTCGTAGAACTTGCCACGTTGTTCTTTAGGTAATTGGTAAACCAAAATCTGGCCTTTACTGAATGCTTTTTCGGGGTAGGTAAAACCAATCGTATCCTGTGAGGCATTAAAGGAAACAATGATCTTTTTTCCCTTTTCAATATAAAAGCCACTTACACGAATGTCGCGATCCTTGGTCCTAAATCTAAAATCATGCTGACCCGGAGCAACTTCAAAAATACTGCTGTTGTTTTGCTGCTCTTGCTTAGCATAAGTCAGCACGCCGTCTATCCATACCAAATGTATCCCCTGCACCACACCATTTACAACGACATAAGGGGAAATCTGGCTCTTGACAGCATCTAAAGGAAGAGACTCCTGATAATAATCTTTGGGATATAAAAACCGATAAAAAGCCATCGTATCCAACTGCATGTCTTTAGACCATTTTGCCCAATTTTGAAGAGCTCCCTGATGTGCCTTCTCATCATCATCCAAACTAAAATTAAGATTTTGTGAGACTTTTGCCCTTCGCATCAGACCACCCATAGTAATATTTGGAGCGGTTGCTGACCTAAATTTTGAGGTAAAACCATAGGCCGTAATATCAACATCCTTCAAAGGTTTACCATTCTTATCCGTAACCGAAAGTTCCACGTCAGCCTTTTGCCCCGGATAAACTGTCGTCGCCGTGTTGACTACCAAATTTAAATTCTTCTCCACATAGGGTAATTCTTCCTGGATAACTTTTGATTTTCCTCCAAAAAGATAGGTGATTTCCATGCTATACCCGTCTTTTCCACGGGCTAAAAATTTACTATTTAACGTGGTATGATAACCCGAAGCAATCGTACGACCAGCACGATGGACACGATACCAAAATGGAATCATAGCGGGATTATTGACATGCAATATCACCGAATCCGCAGTTCGATAAAACCGATAATTCAGTTGTGCCTGTTCTTGATCCTCTAAATATACACTTTTACTCAATCCATTCGACTTGACAACAATTTCTTCAGCCTGCCAGGGTATAGAAACCAAATTAGGTAAACTCAAATTTTCAGTCTTCAGCATTTCGCGATGTTCACCTAATATCATTAGCTGAGCAGTTGTTGGCATCGCAACACCTTTTTCAAAATACTTCAGCTCTGCATGCCCGTCTTTTACAGCAATACGAATTTCTTTTTCGCTGTTGAGTATATTGAGGTCGAGACTTCGTTCAATTCTTTCATTATCTGAACTTAGATAAGTGCCAATAGCCCGAAATGTAAGACCAATGTCAGCCGGAAAAATTGAATCGGGTAATACAATTTCCTTTTCCGCCACATCTGCGAGAGAAACGCTCGTTTGCCATAAAGTATCTGGAATAAAATTAACCTTATTGGCTTTTACATCAAGCGTATAAAGTGGACTTGTCACAACACGCAAATCTACTTTCCCATCATATATGGGCATTTCATTTTCATTTAAAGCTTTTAGTTTCAGTCGCACACTGTCTCCTTTAGCATATTTCGTCTTTTCGGACGTCATATTAAAACTTAGGCTTTTTAACTCATAATCTTCATATCGGAAAGACTGTTGATGCAAGACGGCTTTGGTTTTTGTAGATTCCAAAGAGATCCCATAATCTTTATCAAGGATAAGGCCAAGCCCCTTCAAATTAAATTCAAAGGTGTACATTCCCGGACGATAGGGAGCAAGTCGGATCAAAACGGTATCTTTGGCATACCCATATCCACCTGTCAGACGTACGGCAATAGAATCACGGTAAGGTTTCCATTTTTCTTCCTCAAGATAAGCTTTAAATTTAACCTGCTCATTTGGCTTATACATTGGCTTGTTAAAAACCATAAAGCTTTCTGTCTGTTCAGTTTCCTGTTTATGAAAGAACCTCTTAATCTTAAACTTTGTTCTAAGCAAGCTATTTTTGATCCCTTTCCATAATGGAACCCTGTCTTTGTAAGGCCAACTCCGCTCTACACTCAGGTAATGATAGACACCCTTATGTTCAATACTGACAATATCGTCATTATTTGCATTGGCAACTTTATAGTAATGAAACTTCTTATCAAATGACATGCGACGTCCCTTCACTTTTACTTGTGCATCTTTTATAATCGTTCCCAGCGAATCGTATAGACAAATCGCAAAAGTTTCTGCTGGGATAATCTTGACATATAGGTTATCACTAATCAATTCCTGATAGATGAGATCAGCTCCACTGGCGCGGACCTGGACATAATTACCAGGAGGTAAAGTCGGCTGTGGACTTCCGGCCTTATACTTAAGAAAAAAATCGCTGAGCATAGTTTCATCGAATTTCTTCTCTCCCAAGTGAATTTTTCTTAAAACTTCTGGGCTCAGTTTATAAATATAATAGTCAGAAGATCCACGCGGACTATTGAATAAGGTCGATTGCCCACAAAGGACCACGGAATACAGAACAGCTAAAAAGCATACAACAATTGATTTCCATTTCATGTTTAAGATACTGGCTAAATTCTTTTAAAATAGATAAATTTACCTAAAGCCAAGTACTAGATTCTTTCATCCGGCACTTCAACTTTCGTGCAGGGATGCGAAGAATATCAAAATTCCATAAACGAAGAAAAAAAAATTATAACTTCAACCTACTTTTGACCGAATTTACAACTTCTGTTTCCGAGGGGAAGTCACCAGCTCCCGAACCGGAGGAACGATTCACCAAAGGCGGCTCCTCACCATATAGAGTATCGCGGGCAATGACTACCTTCTTGTCGAGATCTACATAGCTAATGATATAATTGCGCTGATAAGCTTTATCTCTTTGGCCGATTTTATTAACATACTCACCTTTTTCCTGCATGTCCATCGCTATCATAACAATGCCTTTGACAGCATCACCGGGATAATTATCTATTGTTCCCAATGCCTCGTTCCATTTTTCCTTATAAGTTATTCCCAAATCACCGGCACCGCCATTTTCAAGAATTAGACAGCTCTTGCCCCAGTCTACTGTGGACAATTGTACTGGATATTTATAAATAGCGGTATGATCGCCAAAACCTGCTAAAATTCGGGAAGATAATTGTTCTGTTTTTTCCTGATCCGCCTCCATATTTCCCAAAAGACGGTAAGCCCATATACCGATACCAATTGCTGCAACCAATACCAGGCCTACAAAAGTGAATATTGCTTTCTTATTTCCCATAGTTCTATTTTATTTAATTAATTACCAATCAAATATACTTAGTCTATATGCTCATTTTCACCCTTTTTACAATTCGCTTGACCTGCTTTATTATTTGCTGCGCTTGCGTAAATAAACGTTATAAAAAAAACAAATACTCGAACCTCTGCAGTCCAAGTTTTCAACAACATGAGATAATAAGAACTGCCACTATTTTATTTTTATCATAAATCGATAATTCATACTGACACATAGCTGTCACCCTGTGATTATATCTTTGTTTAACCTTAGTAGGAAAAGAAAAATATTAAACGAAAAAACAATTCCAGTGCGAAGGCTATTAGTAGGATAACTAATCGAATTTTAAATTATTACAGTAAAAAACATGGAAACATTACCACAATTAAAAGAAGAATTAGCGAATGAATATCAAATTACAAATAACTTTATCGCACTTTTTCCTGAAGGCAAGAATGAATATGTCCCACATGAAAAAAGCATGAAAATGATGCGTCTGGCAACCCACTTAGTCGAAGTTTTCGAATGGCCAAGTACCATTTTAAAGACTTCAGAACTTGACTTTGCCAAAAGTGCTTATGTGCCCACAAGTCTATTGACCCGGGATGATCTCTTAAAAAAATTAGACGAAGATTACGAAGCCGGAAAAAAGGCTTTAGAAACAGCTAAGGAGGAAGACTTAATTCCAAGCTGGACCATTAAAAATGACGGCCATGAACTGGCAAGCTGGAGCAAATACGGTGCTATTCGTCACTCATTAAACCAGATTACACATCACAGGGCACAATTAGGTGTTTACTATAGACTCAATGATATTCCCCTTCCAGCAAGTTATGGCCCCTCTGCCGATTCACTGAATTTCTAAAAAGCTAGCTGCTGGAATGAACATACGACATCTAGATGTCGTATGTTCATTCTACGCCGGACAATAGGTATGTGCGACAACACCACCTGGAAAAACCTGCGCGTGCATAAGCTTTAGTTCACAGGGTTTGGAAAGACCGTCAAAGATGGGCAGCCCAGTACCCAATGCAATTGGATGTGTGATCAAATGATACTCGTCAATTAATCCGGTTTCAATTAAACTTCGCATAAATTCAGCTCCGCCATGCGCCAATATTGGCTTCCCAGATTCTGCTTTTAGTGCTTTAATTCCTTCAATGAGACCTGCATCAAAAACCCGGGCATTCATCCAAGAGGAATTCGCAGGAAGCTTTGTATTGTCTGCGAAATCTTTTGTTTTGGGATGATAGCCCTCTTTTGTAAAGACAGCTTTAGGGATTTCATTCATTGCTGCCGCAAAAGGATTTGTCGAAGCAGGCCAATAGGAAGCCATTACTTCAAAGGTCTTTCGACCCATTAGATGAATGCCGGCAGATTCACAAATATTTAAAACCCATGCGCTAGAATGATCGTCGCCACTTTTAAACATCCAATCAAGTTCACCGTGGATGCCCGCAACAAATCCATCGATGGAAATAGACATTTTCATTATTAATTTCCGCATAACAAAAACTTTAGTTTTTAATAAAACAAATCCAATTTAAAATTGGGTTACTGTCTCTCAAAATTAAACCATTTTATTCGACGTACAGCGGGGACAAACCGTCAATATAGAAGGGCAATTACGACAGTCCTTTTTTCTGCCCCTTACCCTCCTCAAGGGTAAGCATAAAATCTAAATAGTGCTTTTTCTTCGCGAAATGCTGATCATCCAATAACTTTTTATAGACCGAGATGGCATTAAAAAGAATTTGAAGATTATCCTCATTGTAACGATCTACATTAAAATATATTAATTCCCTATTGATATATGTGTCCAATGACGTAAGCAACGTATCATCCAATTCGTCTTTGCTTCCAGGAAGTGCCATAAGTGTTGCCAGTTTCTTTTTTAACTCCACTTCCATAGGTTTGACGTCTCGCATCCTAGCCTCAATATCTGCGAAAGGCAAAGTCTGAAATATAAACCGGGTGTTCTCCGTCATGTCAGCATAAAGTTTTTGTGCCTCTTCATAATTTTTATCGAAAAAAGCAAAATCATAATATCTCCGTTCAAACTCTTCACACATCCCCTGGTTATCCGCTAAGCGTGCAAAATAAGAGTGGATCTGTTGGTTATAGAGGGTAATTTTATGCTCCGTAGCTACAATATTATCTTCAATTTTCCCCAGTAATTCGAAGGCATCCGCAGCACGATATTTTATACCATCGTAGTCAAACGACTTTAACTTTAATTCGCCTTTGCCGATTGCTTCAACGACATACTTATCATTTTTCAGGCTATTAAGTTCATATAATGCTTCAACTCTACTATCGGCAAATAATTCATCAAAAGTCGGCTTTGGCTGTTCCTGAAAAATTGGCGTTTCACCTTTTCGTACAGGATGATTGTAGTCATAGAAATCATTGAATCTTTGATCAACAGCATACTTGTTCATCCGATTTTCAAAATCCGCACTGAAAGATGCTATTTCTAACAGCGAAGGAGGATGTTGATACTGTACCTGCGCAAACAACTTGTCCGAAATCTGGTTTGTTACCGCAGCACGATCAGCTAGCAATTCAATAGCAGGTGCGTTGTTGATTTCTTTCTTCACAATATTAAGCTGCTGTAATGCCTTTACCCGATCTTCATCCGACGGATGAGATGACCATTGATCTTCAAGATTTAATTTCGATTTATCATATTTTTTTAAAGTCGCTAATTCGATCTGGGGAAAACCATTTCGCACTTGATATCTATTGCGTTCCGCAAACAGGAGCATGACATAGCGATGCTCGGGATAAATATTGCGACTGCGGATATTTTCAGAAAATTTGCTATCATAGAAGGTAAGCACATTATTTAGTGCATGATTTGCAAAACTCAAGCGCAGCAGCGAATCAGCCAAAGCCTGGGAACCGGCAACATGTGCCGCAATCTCATCCGCATGAAATTCCATCTCTCTCGATAATGCCAAATAATTGAGATTTACATATTCGTAAAGATGCTTCAAAATATGCTGAATCTGTTGGATAATAAACACTGATATGCCAATAAAAATCGCAGTGTACCCACTGATGTTGCCCCATTTATCAAACATATTATCCAGCGATTCATTCTTATACAGCATATTGTAGATAATCTGATTAACATGGTAAACATAGCTACCCACTTTCATGCTCTTTTGTGAGAAGTGTCCAAACTCGTGTGCAAGAATAGCCTTTAATTCCTGTTGAGTAACTGCATTCACCAGCCCCACACCAATCTGAAGATTTTTCTTAATGGGTAAAAACATACTCCAAAAACTAGAGTCATAGAATACAGATGCATTGACCTCATGCGATAGAAAAACTTTCTTTGGAAAGCTGGTATCAACTTCTTCTACGACCTCATGAATAAGTGCGAATAATTGTGGTTCGTCGCGCTCATATATCTGCGTAAGATGTCCCGTATCAACTTTTGTTGACGCAAAAACAAATTTTAATAAAAAGAACAGTATAGTCAGACCTGTAGCGAGTAAGCCCAAACATAAAATTGCAGTGTAAAACATGGGCTTGGCGGTGAAAATCATTATTCCAAGTATGGTAAAACCAACAGTAATACCTATTGCCAAGAGCAGTAGAATAACGTAAGTAATCGCAAACACAACAATAGATAAAATTGTTTTACGCGCGTGTTTCCTAAAGTTTGTAGATACTTGTACCTTCATAAATTGTTTATAAAGCAAGGATAATTGACTATATAAATCTAAAAAATAAAATCCACTTGCCTATAAGTTTACAGCAAACCAACTTTGCAAACTTATCCGATAAAATACCAATCAATGCATTATGCCGCAAACCCACGTACATCTTAAATTGCTAATAACCTTTTTGTAAAGAAACCTCATTGAGCAAAGGTCGCCCGTCAACCATTCTTTGATAGTTATCCACCACTTGTAAGACGGAAGAGCCAATATTTGTCCTACTCGCAACATGCGGGGTTATCACAATGGATGGGCAATCCCAAAAGGGATGATCTTGCGGTAATGGTTCTTGATGAAATACATCCAGATATGCTTCGGCAATTTTCTTTCCATCAATTGCATCCAACAAATCACTTTCCACGAGATGTTCCCCTCGACCAACGTTCACGAGTACAGTTTCTTTTGGGCACAAATTGAACAAATCACAACTTAGAATTCCCTTTGTTGCATCGGTCAATGGTAGGATATTAACCATAAAATCCGTGTCTTCAAGGGCAGAACGAAGTCTTTTCATTCCAGTAAACGAATTCACTCCCTTAAGATTTTTAGGTGAATTAGCCCACCCATTTACGTTGAATCCCAATTGGACCAACCTTTCAGCCACATAACCACCAATTTCGCCTAATCCTAAGATAGTAACCCTGGTTTCACCAATTGATTTGTATAGCAAGGGCTGCCAATGTTTCTTTTCTTTTTCGTTTATATAAGCCGAAAACTTCTTCATCGAATGCATCAAGCAAGTCAAAACATGTTCAAACATATCGCTTTTCAACATGGGATCGATAATCCTACAAATGCGGAGATGGGATGAAATACTTTTGGGAAAAAGGTGATCTATTCCGGCGCCCCCAGACTGGATAACTTTTAAGTTTGGAAAATGAGTGTAATAATCTGCTTCAGGTTTCCAACAAAGCGCAAATTCGACCGCATCATAATTTTCAATCTCAGGGAAGATCTCCACCTTTATTTCAGGTAAATATTTATTGATTTCTACCTTCCACTCCTCGGCCCTGGCCCTATTCAGTATTAATGCTATACTCATGTTTTGTTGGTTTACACGAAAATAACATTTTATGCCGATCTATCGTTTGCTTTCTTGGGGATTCTTAGTCTTACGTTTTCAAAAAATTTTGTGATGATTTCCTTTATTTAGACAAAACAGTGGGCTAGCTGTCTGCCCAAATTAGCTGAAACAATCGATTCTATTAAAAAACAAAGTTTAGAATCTATTTTAATCGTAAATTGGTGGAGGACATCCATAAACATAGATTCAGATGGCACT
This sequence comes from Sphingobacterium sp. UBA865, assembly GCF_002295765.1. Taxonomy (NCBI): domain Bacteria; kingdom Pseudomonadati; phylum Bacteroidota; class Sphingobacteriia; order Sphingobacteriales; family Sphingobacteriaceae; genus Sphingobacterium; species Sphingobacterium sp. UBA865. Next base: position 26,970 of record NZ_DBGB01000041.1, read on the forward strand.
CAAAAACCGAATTATCCTAATAAGCCTAATCATTTTTAAATTCATTATGCAATACCAGTTGATTAGCCCAACCTACGAATTGCAGCGCGATGAATTCTTACATATAGATCAAGCAAACCATTTAGCTTGGGGCTACCTTTCCGTACCACCATTAACATCGTGGATTTCCTATCTCATCAAAATACTTGGCAATTCTGTCTTTTGGATCAAGTTTTTCCCGGCACTTTTCGGAGCCTTAACGATTCTTATCGTTTGGAAAACAATAGAATCGCTGAAAGGAAATCTATTTGCACAGTTCTTTGGAAGCTGTTGTATTATGTTTTCTGTACTATTCCGTTTGAATGGTTTATATCAACCTAATTCATTTGATGTCTTATGTTGGACCTCCATATATTACTGTATAATAAAATATTTAAACAACAGACAATCCAAGTGGTTATTTTATATGGCTATTGTTTTTGCGCTTGGATTTCTAAATAAATATAACATCGTATTTCTGATCTTGGGTTTGACCCCCGCAGTCGCATTGGTTCCGGAGCGAAAAATATTTACAGAAAAAAAGCTATATTACGGAATACTCATCGCCATACTAATTATCCTTCCTAATATAATATGGCAATACAAAAATAACTTTCCTGTATTTGTTCATTTCAAAGAACTTCAAGATACGCAACTTGTCCATATTAACCAATGGAGCTTCATACGTTCTCAATTTTTGTTTTTTTTCGGGACCTTTCCCGTCCTCATTTTTGGATTATATGCACTGCTGAAACATCCTGCATTTAAAACATATCGTCTGTTCTTCTACTCATTCTTTATCACCCTTGGAATCTTCTTATTTCTAAGAGCGAAAGATTATTATGCAATAGGTCTTTACCCTATATATTTTGCTTTTGGCGCAGTTTACATTTCATCACTTTTGGAAAATAAAACCGGTCAGATTTTAAAACCTATTTTGATCGCTTTAACTGCGATCCTATTTCTTCCGGTCTATAATATTGCATTTCCCAATAGAAATCCGGCATATTTTGTGAACCATCCCGATAAATACAGAAAGTATGGTATGTTGACCTGGGAGGACGGTAAAGAGCATCCGCTCCCGCAAGATTTTGCGGATATGTTGGGATGGCAAGAACTTGCACGCAAAGTCGATAGTCTCTATGACCAAATACCTAGATCGGAAAATACGCTGGTACTTTGCGACAATTATGGGCAGGCCGGCGCCATAAACTACTATTCCAAACGCGGAATTAAGGCTGTTTCATTCAATGCTGACTACATCAATTGGTTTGATTTGAATAAACCATACCGCAATGTTATTCGAATTAAAGATCGCTGGGAACGAGAAAGAGAACTAGCAATAACAAGTCCTTTATTCGGCAAATCAATATTGGCCGACTCCATTACAAATAGCTACGCCAGGGAATATGGCACAGTAATCTTCACTTTTATTCATGCAAAAATCAATATCAATGAACGTATCTCCAAAGAGATCGCATCAGAAAAAACAGCGAAGAAACTTCCTTTGTAAATAAATCATTTTTTAAGCGATTAAGCTAATTCCAGTCTATTTTTTTATTAAAAAAAAATAGTATATTTAATTCAATAGCCAAAGGCTTCCAGCGCAAATGATACTTATCGTATATCTTCTGGTATCATAACTACGCCATGGAGCTTAACACCAAATTAACAGGATAATTATGCGCTTTTTGAATTTCTTGAAAGGACAAAGTAATTTGAGACAGATTGACGTTAGTGAAGACGATGATTTTGTAGATTTACAGCTGACCGTCACAAAATACTGGAAAGATGACGACGAACATCATATTGTCCAAGCTAAGGGGCTTTGGGGTAGAGAGATAGTTGGTTTGGCAATCGCCTTTCGTCCCGACATGAAATTGGGCATTGTCGATACCGAAGTCGATAAACAAAGGTTTTATCGCGAAGGGATCAATTTCTATTCGATTGGCAAATTAAGTGACAATTTTACCAAAGCCTTAAATAGCCTCTTTAAAATTGATGGTACATCCTTTAAAATGCACGATAATATTGGATCGACCGCCTTTATCGTCAGTGGGCACCCGGAATATTTTGATGAAGAATATATTAAAGCTAAAGTTTTCTTTGACGACGGAAATGAAAAACATCATTACGCGGAATGGTATGTCAACATCGATTTAAAACACAATATTCTCGAACTTCGAGAAAAAGACCCCGGATATAGAAAAAACATCATTAGTATCTTGACAAATGTTTAAATTTGAGCGTGAATCCGTCAGCCTCAAAAAAAAATAATACCATCCCATTAAATTCATTTCCTAATGAGTTTAATTCGGGAATGGCTATAAAAAGGAATGCTGTCAGAAATTTAGAGTTAGATAAGATAAGTCAGGCACATCGTGATGATTTCTACTTGTTTTTTATTCTTGAAGAGGGAAATGGAATATTTGAAGTAGATTTTCAGCGCTATCAATTAGGCTCCTCCGCCGTAATGATCATCCAGCCTTACCAAGTACATCGGGGTTTAGCTATGGATTACAGCGCTTTTAGTGTCTTAATGATCAGTGTAGAAAACCTAAACTCAGACTACGTAAACGCGCTAAAGGATATTACGACGATTGCTCCCATCGAAATCGATCAGGATACAATGGCGGTCTTATCCCAGACTGTAGACACCTGTTTAAAAATCAACGAAAGAAGACATGAAAAACTATATACTGCACTAATGAAAGATAGCTGCAATACCATCGCGGCACTTATTATCTCGCAGTATTTAATCCAATCAACTAAAAGTGATGCACAGTCTAGATTCGAACTGATCAGCAAACAGTTCAGTTCACTGTTAGATAAAGATTTTATTGACATTAAACAGCCTAGAGCATATGCAGAGAAAATGAAAATATCAACGGCCTATCTCAATGAATGTCTCAAAAAAACAACCGGAAAACCCGTTACTTATCATATTCAGCAACGCGTTGTATTAGAAGCAAAACGTTTGCTCTACCATTCAAATAAATCTGTAAAAGAAATTGCAGTAGAGCTAGGTTATGACGACTATCCATATTTTTCACGTCTATTTTCAAAAGTAACCGGTATGACAGCTCTTACCTTTCGAAATAGGAACCTTGAATAGTCCAATATTTACCACTTTTTATCTCTTTTAAACTAGAGCGAATTGGTATTTCTTTGTGTTAGAAAGCTTGGTTCAGCCCGTCGTTAGCGACAACTCGAACAGCGTCTTTAATGATTATCTAAATCCGACAGAAAGGAGATTGTAGTCCATTAAATATCAAGAAGAACACCACAAATAAAAGAGAAAAGGAATGAGATATTTTATCGCTGAGCCCGTCGGGCATATCAAAAAAGATTTATTTTTTAAAGTCGCAAATTTTTTTTGGGACAGTGGAAATGAAGTTGCTTTAGGAAAAAACAGGATATGCGACTGTGAAAAAATGCAACATGATGACTACGATTACACCATTTCATTAGTCCCTAATAACGAAACTGTTGAATCCTTATTTAAAACACACTACACCATCCTAGGCAAATATTTTGACAAAATTAATAACAGCAATCCGATGCTAATATTAGCAAATACCGGCATTTATACGAATGCCCTTCCCTATCCCCATAAGATTTACAGTTTTGAAAAATTGGACAAACAGGCGTTAGCCAGCTTTTTTGACTGGTGCAAAAAATTCAATTTGTTTGTTAGGAGAAGATAAACAAGTTCAACCACTAAATATCAGAATATGCAGTGGGATATAACAGTACTTTTATACTTTTGGAAACGTTATTCTGATATTGCGGTAAATCCTGCATTGGTTTGTATAAAGGTCCAAAATCTTTCCAATGTATATTCCGATCTTCCATGTTCTCAAATGCCGTCAGATACATCAGGTTGGGCATTGTGCTACCAGCAATCACCTGTCCATAAAAAACAGCATTAAAATTCAGTTTTTTGAAAATATCGATCTCTCCATTGTTAAACATCGCTATCTTATTTGCAGAAAGCTGCTCGGTTGCGGCTTCATAACTGCGTAGTTCATAAATGCGTTTATTTTTTTCAGCAGATAATTTAGGAAGCGCCGATTTGGGCATTCCTTCAAATGCTTTCATCCATATTGTCTCCAACCTTTTGAAAGGAGGATTACTATAACCTGCCTCAATATAAGCCTTTCCAGCCTCCAGGTATTTTTGATCTTTGGCAAGCCGCTGATCCAAATTAACCAGCAAACTGAAGTCTGCAGCACTGATGAACACATAAACCAATCTATCTTGACCAGCAGCATTTTCTAAGGGCTTAAATACCCCGACCTCTTTAAATCCCAATTGATGCAATGCCGGCAAATACGCCGATTCAAGATACTGATCAATGACTTTCTCCTGCTCATCGTTCTCATAATGATATACTTTCAATTGAAAATACGCTTGTTTCGATTTCTCAAAAGCGAACAGGCAATTTCCTGCCATGATAAATAATAGCGGCAATATGAAATGCCAATTGGAAATAAAAATGTATTTTTTCATTAGAATTCAGGACAACATTGGATATTAATTAAAAAATAAAGATAATACTATTTTTGAAAGTTCAAAATTAGACTAACCCAGCAAATTAACTCCCTTTTTCATCTTTATATATCGAAAATACGGGTTTATACTTATTAGAATCGGTATTTTAACCTTATTCTCGCAATAGCTTTTTATTTAATTTAGCTCCACCTTTTTTAAAGCTGCAACATGTCAAACAAAACAATACTTATGTTGGACGATGATAAACATGTCCTTGAAATATGTACTATAATCCTCGAAACAAATGGCTATAATATGGCGGTCTCTGAAACGTCTCATGATATTATCGAAAAAGTAGAAGAGGTACATCCTGATTTAATTTTGATGGACAACTGGATACCCAAAATAGGCGGTGTAGAAGCCACACGATTGCTCAAAAATCATCCCTTATATTGCAATATCCCTGTCATCTATCTATCCGCTAATACCGATATCGAAACACTAGCTCAGCAAGCCGGAGCAGACAGCTATCTCGCCAAGCCCTTTGATTTAGAAGACTTAGAAAATAGAATAGCCGAACTACTGTAGTTCCTAATCTTATAATTCAGCATCTTTACATATTTTAGCACCATTACGGAAATGCTACTCCTGAAACTTATATTTTGATGTCCTAATTGCGCATAAGGCCACATTGAAACGAATAGGATCATGTGTTGCTTTAATACAATTGCGGCTTGCTCAATTGCAGGCATATATAGTCGTAGTTGTCGCGCCATAATCATCGGGAATCAGCAATTGAGAAGGAATGCTATACCACATTTGAAGTATAAATAATAATACATACTTTCGCGTTATAGTATTAGAAATAATCATTAAGACAGCATTAATTACGTTATGTCAGAGCCCGTTTTAGCATTTCAATCAGGTTCATTCCATATCCGTCAGCTTGCAGAGAACGAATCTCCACTTTACAAAGCGATGCGTATCGAGTCAATTCAAACCGAACCTACACTTTTTAGACGGAGCACTCCTCCTGAAATAGAACTATCTGACTTGGATTGGGCAGAACGCATAAGATACCCACGCATTGTTTTTGGTCTTTTCGAAAATGAAAAAATGATTGGGATAACCAGCATGCTGCTGTTGAATAAAGAAGAGGCCTACTTTGGTCAGTCCTTCATACAGCCGCTGTACAGAAAATTAGGTCTATCGAGTCTTTTGTATAAAATAAGAATGGCGTGGGCCACCGAGAATCAATTAAGAAAACTGACGATAAGCCATCGTGAAATAAATATGATTTCGAAAGCCGCTATCCAAAAAGCCGGTTTTCATTATAGTCATAAAGAACTTGTGCAATGGCTCGACGGAACAACTGGCTACTCCATTTATTATAGTTTATTCCTATAGTCAGTAAGGCTAACTAACTTGACTGTTGATCAATCCCGGCAAACCAAGATAGGGTAAAAATAACAGCTTTTCCATCTTGAATGCGTATATTGAATCGTAGTCATTTTATTGGCTTTCGAGACTTTCCATAAACGCAATAATATCTTTCATTTCCTTTTCACTCAGATGCAAATTTTCATCTGACAATGTCTGATTGGATAATTTGATCCCCAGTCCTGCCCCACCCCCATTATTATAAAATTCCATGACCTCATCCAACGTCCGATAGATCCCATTGTGCATATAGGGAGCAGTTTTCTTTACATTCCGGACAGAAGGTATTTTAAAAGCATATTTATAAGAATCAACACCAATGATATCATAGTAGCCTAAATCCGAATCCAGCACAGAATCTTTCATGGATTTTGGAACTCCTAGGACTTCGACTTCGCTCTGAATAAATTTGGGCGGTGTAACACCGTTGAATAAAGGCAGGAAATGACAGGTCGCACATTTTCCCTTGCCCATAAATAAATTAAACCCATTCACTTCCGATTTGGACAATGCGTTCTTATCCCCACGCATATAATCATCAAATCGGCTATTGATTTTGGTCAGGCCACGAATGTAAGAAGCAAGTGCATTGCTTACCTGCTCTGCTGAGATTGGGCCATCCACTGTATTGAATGCTTTATTAAATAATGACCGATAGATTTTATCCGAAGAAACATATTGAACGATATCAGTTACCGAGCCGTCCATTTCCTGCTTATTACCAATGACATCGTGTATCTGATCTTCCAGCGTCAACGAACGCATATCATAGAAGTAGTTGGACTGTAAGGCCGCATTGAGCAAAGTAGGCGTATTACGTTTGAGCAAACGTCCCGAACCATGAATGTCCACTTGCAAGTTCAACCCATCTGTAAATGCAAGGTCAGGATGATGGCATGAAGCGCAACTTCTCGTATGTGTTCCTGACAAAGCAACATCATAAAATAATTTTTCTCCCAGTACGGCCTTTTCATTGCTGAAGTGAAATTTTGGTCCCGGGCTAAAGGCATCTACATTAAATGCATTCAGATCAAACATCGTATTGACGTCTTGCCGAAGCATTCGATTGTATCTGATTTTAGGGCCAGGCAGATTACGTTCCAACTGTGCTATCTCTGTACTGATGTTGTTGGCAAATTGGGTAATGAATTGCGCTCTATCAAACGATTCAAATTCCGCGTGTTGTTGCAAATATTTGATCGCCCCTTTAAGCATCAATCTTAGCGTTTCTTTTCTACCTTCATATTGCAAAAGAATTTGTTGTAGGCTGCCTAACGCCATAGAAGACTCGATCATACTATTTCGAGAAAGTGCATTATCAAATCCGGTAATCCCCAAAGATATAATCCGAAATACTTCAAGTTTCGAAGCATCCAAAATGCGCCAATCCTCCAATTGATGATCTTCAAAATAGGAAATCAAATAATCCGTATTGGTTATCAAATGTTCGATTTCACGAATTAGCTTTTGCCTATTGCTATTATCGTAAGTGGGATAGATAAGCTCTTCAATCACCTGCAATCCAATAGGCTCCACCCCTCTAGCCAAAGAGGGATCCAACAAATCCGCATTTTCAACTTCCTCCACCGGAGGTCCATTTAACCTTCTGGATAGATCTGCAGTAAAATACTCCGAAGCCCATTCAAACTTTTTAAAAAGTAGCCTTGTCGTCAAAAAGGCTCTTCTGAGACGTAGCGTATCCACCGTACCTTTCTGTACTTCGGCCTGCAGGGTATCCTTGATATATGTCTTAAAAGAAAGCATCTGATCCAGTAATTCTTTCTGAATCAGATGCTCACGGGCATTACCCTCTTTTTGTTTAGTATAAACAGGCTGCCCTGTAGTAAATCCGAGGGTAAATACTATTGCAACCAATAAGATACAAACGACAACCTTTTTACACATAGTTCAATTTCCTATCTCTCGATATAAAAACCGACTATTTGAAAACGAGCGCATTTCTAAAGGGATTTGCTTTTTTATCCCTTTCAGCAAGAGGCTCTATTCCCCAGCGTTTTTCTATAAATGAAAGGATGCTCACTGTCTCATACGGCGTATGATCCACTACACCACGCTTAGCAAATGGTCCAATGACAATTGCCGGGATTCGGCTACCAGGTCCCCAGCGGTCAACGACGGGTGGGTTAACATGGTCAAAAAAGCCACCAAATTCATCGTAGGTCAAAATCACCAACGCATCTTTTGCATTCGGTCCCTCCAATACAGCATTGATCAAATTAACAGCAAGTTGTTCTGATGAATAGACTGCCGAACTTCCAGGATGCTCATCATTGCCCCCACCTGGTTTAACAAAAGATACACTAGGAAGCGTTCCTTCTTTTGCGGCCTTGATAAAATCGTTTTGATCCTTCATGTGTTGTCGTCCTTCCTTACCATCCTCATAATTAGCAAAATATAAAAAAGGCTCATGATTGTAGGCAAAATTATTTTTACGTTCGGCCACAGCGTCATCCCAGCCTTCTGAATACCAAGCCCAACTTACATTTTTCGCTGTCAAGCGATCGCCAATGGTCGGCATAGTCTGAGAAGGTAATAATTTGGAAGTATCAGATTTCGCGGGATAAGGTTTGTTGCGAGAAAGCACATGATTGATTGCATAACCATCTGGCGTAACTACACCATCTTTAATCATCTTTCCATTTGCATCGAGTTTAGCAACCAATGAGCTTGGTGCATCAGGCCAAACAGGAATAGCCGCAGAAATCATATAAATATGATTTAAATAGGATCCGCCGAATACACTCTGAAAGAAATTATCACATAATGTATAGGCTTTGGCAAACGGATACAAAGGTAGCTTCTCTGTATTGTAATAGCCCATCGCTAAACCTTTGGAATCATTATAGAGTGCAAATTTATCCATCTTTCCACCATTGATCTGCAATTGATTATGATAAAACCGATGTGTAACATCGGGCGTCGCCTTATCCGAAGGTACATATTGGTCTATATTAAAAAATTGATTGGGTAGATTGGTTGGAAAGGAATTGTTACGTGGAATTTCGGGGAGGTATTGGTAGGCTTCACCATTCTCGTCTACCTGTAAAAAATCACCCTTTCTGACATTATCTATGCCATTGGCTCCCTTGAATTCGCCATAAAGATTGTCAAAACTATGGTTTTCCATATAAATAACAACCACATGGTTAATTTTTTTGATACCTTCATCAAAGGGAATCTCTTGGTGTCGGGCGTTTTTGGTAACTCCGCAACTGCTGATACTCAAAACTCCAAGAGACAAATAAAGTAAGTGTTGTAACCGCATCCTGTCTTCTTTTTAGTAGGTTAGACTGTAATTTCTAGAACAAACTTACAATTATTATCGTTTTCATAACCTATAATCAAAGGGATTTGCTACCAACGTATCAGGTTCTTTACAGGCATCCTCCCTCTTATCACTAAAAGTAAAGGCGTGTTTACATACTAGGTCGTAGCTTCCAGTTCCCCATTCTTGGTATAAAGCTTACTTCGGTAAGTTATACCCCATTTCGTAATCTCATCGATGATTGGGCCCAAAGTTTTTCCGCATTCGGTCAATTCATACTCCACCGTCAGAGGTTTGGTATTTAATACTGTTCTTCTGATCAGCTGGTTCATTTCTAAATCCTGCAGTTCTTTAGACAACATCTTCGCACCTATCCCCTCAACTTCGCGCAGCAGTTCCATAAAACGTAATTTCTCAACCAACAATAAGGTACCAATAATATGAAATTTCCATTTTCCGGCCAAAATCTCCATGGTATCGTTAATGGCCAACACACGTGTTTTGCATGCACCTGACGACGTTAAAGTTGCTTCCTTTTTCATTACATTATTTTTTTATTCATGTACGCTCTACCCTCACAGACTTCCTTATCCCCTATACGATCAACGATAAATGAACACACAAGCACAGCTTGGCGCCACTGACAAGATTTCTTTATTCTTACAAAAATACGCATTTATAAAGTTACAGACCACTATCTTTTTGGAAAGTAGTTTCTTTAAGGAAACTGATACCAAAAATAAACTATCTATCATCTACCTTTGTATCGACAACATCAGCAGCTGCAGATTGGCACAGTTGATGCGGCAAAATATAAAGTGTAAATAACATATAAAAAATAAAACGATTAAAAATGAAAAAGCAATTAATCTCGGGTTTAGCCCTTATCCTGTTGTTAGCTTCTTGTCAAAATACAAATGGCGACAAAGCAACAACAACAACTGCTCAGGAAGTAACTGAACAAAAAGGACAGACTTACACTGTTGAAGCAGATAAAAGCTCATTAAAATGGACTGGTTACCATAAAGGCGGTTTAAACCCAAGATATGGTGTTTTGAAAAGCGAAGGAACACTTTCAGCTGAAAATAACGCAGTTACTGGTGGTACTTTCACTATCGATGTCAATTCTATTCTGACAGATACAGCTTCTGTAGATCCTGCGACATCCGGTGGCAAAAAATCATCAGATCTGGATGCACATTTAAAAAGTGCTGATTTCTTTGACGTAGCAAAATATCCAACTGCAAAATTCGAAATCACCAAAGTTGGCCCATTTGATGCAGCGCAAGGAAAAAGTGTTGTTGCTGATGCGACAAATACAGTTAGTGGTAACTTAACCATCAAAGATAAAACGGTGAATGTAACTTTCCCTGCAAAAATTACTTTCAATGGTGATGAAGTAACATTCTATTCTAAATTTACGATCCAAAGACAAGATTGGGGTCTTACATACGGTACAGAAGGTAACCCTCAAGATTGGATGATCGCACAAAACGTTGACATTGAACTTAATGTCACTGCAAAAAATGCGAAATAGATTTCGATAGCGCTTCGTCGCTCTTAGCAAATAGATTAATCGGGTAAACTCTACTTGATTAATCTATTTGATTTAAATAACCTCCAAATACGAGATCACCTTTATTCAAGACATGGATCAAATGTGAATCTCCCTTACTTTTCGGTTTGCTCTAATTTTTTCTTCAACCGTTGTTTTGCCTTACGAACGGCTTCCACCGAAACACACAGCAATTCACTCATACTCGCATTACTTAAATCCAATTTGAGCAGCGCTAATATCTTAAGATCATTCTCGGTAACCTTTGGATAAGTTTGCCGCATTTGTGTCAGATAAGCGGGATACACTTTGTTAAAAACATGTTTGAATTTTTGCCACCGCTCATCTGTCATAATGTGTTGCTGCAAAAGCGCATTCAAATTATCCGTAACCTGCGTGATGTACGCCGGATCAGATTCGGAAATCGTCGCCACCTCCTGCCTAAGTTGCTGGATAACGACATCATTCTGCCGAATGGTGGCTGTAAATTCAGTCAAAGAGTTTCGTAAAATCATTAGCTCCTGATCTAGCAATTGTTTTTCATAGGCAAGCGCAAGTTGGTCTTTTTCTAGTAAAGTATTCCGCATCTTAATTTTAATTTTCGACTTATTGACCAACAATACAATTATGGCAAAAATCAAGAGAAGAACAATGCCTATAAACTGATACATGCGTTTTGTCCGAATCCGTTTTTCTTCAGTAGCCTGTATAGTCCGATTGTATTTTTCAGACTCCCTTTGCCACAGCATTTTCTGTATCTCTTTATCATTCATCCTTTTTTCCAACGAATCTTTCAACATCAGATACAAATGCAATTGCTTAAGCTCCTCCCCTCCACGTCCTAACCCCCGCATGATGTTAGACTTGGATTTTGCTAATTCTACTTTATATTTTAAAAAATAGGGCTTATCTTCCATCAAACTTTCACAGGTCATCACATATTGCTCAGCCAATTTCCATTCTTTCAATTCGATATACCAATTGGCTAAATTGAGATTTGCACGCATCGCATCTTTCCGCTCATTATAACGCATAGAAAGCTCAATATTTTTCTTAACTAACCCAATAGCTTTTTCCTTTTCACCTTTTCGCCATGCATGATCTGCTAAATTACCCGAAATGATACCAATCCAAACCGAATCTTTCGCCAATTTAGCTTCATCCATTGCGCGATTCAAATAGGTAAAAGCTTGGTGATCGAGCGAGTCCTTTGCTAGATATACAGCAATGGAATTGATCAGATCGACACGTTCCCGTGCAGCCGGCGTGGTAAAAGGTAGCGCTTCCTCTAAATAAGCAACAGCATTTGCCTGTTCACCAATGTAGCTGTAGAAACTCGCCATAAATTGGTAATGCTTGACTACCATGGGGATTTTTTTGATAGTAACTTTAGATTTTAAATCATTCGCTCGTAAAAAGAACGGAAATGCTTCCTTTACCCGTCTATAGATAAAGTTGTAATATCCTTCACGGGCACAACCCAACATTTCTAATTCAGGATCCGGATGTACACGGAGCAACTGCTCAGCCAAACGATAATAGCGCTCAGATGATGAATTTATGCGATCAAACGCAATTGAGAAACCGTCAGCCATACGCATATAATAAGCCCATTTTAAAGCAACACTTCTTTTTTTGTCTGCCAATTCCAAAAACGGCGCCAAGGCATTTTTCAATTTTATCGTATCACCATCAAACCTAATAGGCAACTGAAGAGCAGCCTCCAGTTGGACAACAGGGTTTTTAATTGCAGCTATTTCCACTACAGATTGCCCACATACATGATTAAAGTTGCTTGACAATACCAAAGAAACGAATACAAAAAAATAAAATATGGTCTTCATGCTTGAAAAAGGTCAATTTCAACGCTCTGTCTGCCTATTGGCATAACCGATAAATTAATTTCAACAATTCTGTGAAATTAATACGCAAAATCCTCCGAGAAAATGGTTAATACTGACTTATTGTTCGTAAATCGGATCGCCGACTTGCGGTTATAAATATAATATTTATAACTTTAACATAATTACACGTTTTCATTAAATTTCGCCTTCTTTTGATACCACTGCAACCCATTAGGTTTGGCATATCAGGCCTTTTATCTAACACTTTTTCCAAAAGATGACCAAAATTCAAACAAAAACAATGGGATTGACTCTCCGAAAAGGAGTATTGCAAGATCTGCAAGAAATGTTAATCCTATTTTCTGAAACTATTGCGACTGTATGCGCAGATAATTATAATAACGAGCAAATTGCAGCATGGGTATTGTCCGTCAATAATCATGGCCGTTGGCATCGGCTAATCGAAGATCAGTATTTTATTTAGCTATGCTAAATCAGAAAATGGTTGGGTTCGCTTCCCTCAATCATGGAAACTATGTCGATGTCATGTATGTCCATAAAGATTTTCAACGCCAAGGGATTGCTCAAAAACTTTATACTACATTGGAAGATGAAGCAAGAAGACAAGAAAGAACTTTCGTGACTGCTGACATAAGTAAAACCGCGAAACCCTTTTTTGAGGCAAATGGATTTAAAGTTATCGCTGAGCAGATACAAATAAGAACTGAAGTCGAAATACCAAATTATAACATGAAAAAAGATCTTTAGATTCACTTCCAAATTTTAGAAATGCTCCCCATAGTCGATTACTTCAGTTTTCAAAAGCAGCTTACTTTCACTATCGGTTCTTAATGTCGCTGTTGCTATTTTAGTCTTTGTGTCAACACTGAACTCCAGCATAGCCCCAACGTCCTTTTTGTCATTAAAAAATGAAGCGAAATTCTTAAATGTCTCAGTTTCATCAAACAAAAACCGCGCAGCACATCGGTTATTATGTTGATCATACCATTTGATGTACACATCTTTGGGAATACCTCGAGATGCCATGTCCATATCCCGAAGACGCTCATCAAAGACAAATCGTTCGGAATTATAAAACTCAAAGTCCGCATCAAATGCTTTTATGTCAGAAGACAATACAAATTTAGGCTGTACAGGATAACGTTGCCGTAATTTATCCCAGTAGCCATAGGGAATAGATTTATTTGCAATGGCTTGTTGAACATCCGAAGGAATAATCGATGTATCGGACAATACTTGATCGCGCCATTCCTGATTAAAGACATTACCGTACGCTCCATTATCTTTGGATGTATCCGTAGCATGGATCACTACTTTTTCGGCTTGATAACGACCGATTTCGACCTGACGACGTCCTGTCCCACTGGCCCATACTACAAGTACACCGCCAGGAGCAAAACCCAAAATAATCTTATTATAATGTTCATCATTAGTTTTGATCGCTCCTTTTTCTTGGTATGGTGTACTGAACAACCTCCGCAATTTACTATAATCAATCGGACCGTTCATGCGATAAAAAACATCTTCAGCAAAGGAATACCAAGTAACGTCTAATGCCTTAGGCAATGACATCACCTGCTCATATGTACCGCCTCCAGCTTGTCCCCACACGGCGTTATAGTTTACGATATTGCCTTCACTAAATGTAAATTCATAATCTTCATCTTTCGGAAAGATAAAACGGCCACTATATAACTGGACGGGATAAGCTGCTGGATTACTCATCGCACAGAACCATTTATAGCGCCCTTCTCTGATATTATCTTCTTGTGTTAGGCGTTCTTCCCTGAGGTCATTAAACTCACGTATTGTCGTTGAGAACGCGAATATAATCGGTAGTAAAATAAGATATCCAAGCAAAGTCGGAACCAAATATTTCCAGGATTTTATTGCCCATGTGATAATCACGCTACTAAAGAATGTCAGGAAAATACTGAGTGTTAAAATCAAGGGAAACATTTCCTTAATCACTCCCCCTAGATCTGCATAAAGCCGATGCTCGTATTCATCACCCAAGGTTGATAAAAAAAGAAGTACCGGAAGCAATAAAGAAAATAAGCAATAAAAAAGAAAACCGTAGCCAAGTTCAAAAGCGAATTTTGGTTTCTCTAAGACCTTTAACTTCTTCCGAAAGAAATTAAAATGGAAATAAACCAAAGCGATAACAATAAAATAAGGCGAACAGCAAAATGCGCCATAAACCATATTTAGATCTGCATTCTGTACAAGTAAGGTCGCAATTAGGCTGATGATAGCAACCAAAAAAGCAGAAACTGTCGCTCTTAAAATCATTGTAATTTGTTTTTAATCCAAAAAAAGCTGCCGAAAGCCGTATAACTGACAACAACACGATTCAAAAATAACAAGAAATGTCTTATGAATATAAGCCGATCAATATTCAAATACATTGATCAACTATTCGATCCAACGTGGACAATATATTTTTTTCACAAGAAGTATTTAATTAACTTTTATCGGATTTCGCAAGGATCCATATCCTGAGCCATTTCATAACACAGTCAATAAAGGTCCAGCTTTATCCCCTCTTCAGCGAGATATCGCTCGTTATAGTAAAATGTCTTTGAAAAAAAATCCGATCAAAAGCCCTTTAACGAAAACCATTTAAGTTTACTAACTTCGTTTTTATTCTTCAAAAAAATGGATATACATCATAAAATTAGAAGTGCCGAGGAAAGTGACGCACATCATGTCCCTGAAATTATGCTCCAGGCAATGGAAGACATTATATTTAGCTTTATCAAAAAAGAAGATCGAAACGAAGCGGTAAATTTCTTAACGCAGCTTTTCAAGCAAAAAGGTAATCTCTATAGTTATGAGCATACTTTTGTCGCAACTGACGACAATGGACATATTTTGGGCTCATTAACCGGCTACGATGGTGATCGGTTTATTGAATTAAGACAGCCTATTTTGGATCATATGAAGGAACTGTACAATAATAATTTGATTCCAGAAGCCGAAACAATTGGCGACGAATTTTATATCGATTCAATTGCGGTTGCTCCCATGGCACGGGGCAAAGGCATCGGAACAGAACTTTTAAATTATGCGATTACACATGCTAAGCAAAACGGTTTTAAGAAAGTTGGCCTGCTCGTCGACCTAGAGAATCCCAATGCACAAAAACTCTATGAAAGGATTGGTTTCAAACTCGGCAAAAAAACTCCTTTAGTAGGGGGCGAATATTATCACATGTATATTCAACTTGATTAGATACGGTTTTTATCTAATTTATCGCCATTTCAGGCCTTATCCCGCTAATCAGTATCTTTTGAGAAGAAGTCCAAGCAGCTCTGGCAGACAACACCAATTAGATCAGACATAACCACTAATCAATTGGCAAGGATTTTGTATTCTAGAAAATAACTATGAAAATTTGGGAATAATGAAAAAGCTAATTTCAATTGCGGTGGGCTGCCTAAGCCTAGTTCTGGCGACGCCAGCTTTAACACAAGCACAACACAGAGGACATGGTGACCATGGCTGGCATGGCAACAAGGACCGTGAAAAATACATTCGAAAACGGGAAAAAGAGTACGACAAATATGTGCGCGAACGCGATAAGCAAGATCGCAAATACTGGAAACATGCATACGAACATGATCATGGGCGTCCAAGATGGGCTAGCGCACATCACTACGACATGAGACATCATGTGTACTTTAGCGATTACAAAACATTCTATGATCCTTATCGGGGCGGATATGTCTATATGACCAATGGCCGATGGAACTTTTCTGTGAATGTCCCTTCTTTTCTAGTGAATGTCAACTTAGGAAATGCTGCGATTCGTGTGGTCAAAGATGTACCTCTTGACAGAAGACCAGAAGAGTATTACGACGATAATGAGGATTGGGACGATTAACGGTACGATTAAACTTTACGTTTATTTAGAATAATTACTGATAATACTATATTTTTGCGCTGTTCATCCGATTGACAGCGCATCTATGACACATAAAAGAGCTAAACAAAAAAGCCTAAAAAATATACTTAGAAAATTGCATCTTTATTTGGGCTTATTATTTGGTATAATCTTTTTTACTGTTTGCGTGACAGGGATGTTATTGAGCTTTGAAAAAGAGCTTACCCCACTTTTATGGCCGAAAGAACAGCAGGTAACTGTACAAAGCAATCGTCTTTCCCTTGCACATATTTCCCAAAAAGCCGAAGCTATCTTTCCGGACAAGAAGTTGTTTCGCATCGAAATTCCAGCAGATCCTTCCCGTAGTTTCCGTATTCAGTATGGACAAAAAAAGACCGGATACTGGTATGCATATATAAATCCTTATACAGGAGCACTATTATCCAAAGGTCGGCAGAGTGACCGTTTTTTTCAAAAGACTTTGGATATCCATCGTTTTCTTCTCGTCGAAAAAATCGGAAGTACCCTAACTGGAATCTCAGCTCTAACGGCTTTCTTTCTTGCCCTAAGTGGTATTTACCTTTGGTGGCCAAAAAATAAATCCATGCTCAAACAACGTGTAACGATAAAAATGGCAGCCTCTCTCAGAAGAAAAATCTGGGATTTTCACGCAGTGGGCGGTTTTTACGCATCTTTGTTTTTAATTATTTTTACCTTGACGGGATTGACCTGGAGTTTCGATTGGTACAATAAACAATTCTATAAAGTATTGGGTTCAACGCAAAAATCAACAAAAGAGAAGATCAGCAACATCAACAATCAGGCTTTTTCAGATTACCTCGTGCTGGATACGATCTATCAGCAGCTAAACAGCCTATATCCCAGCTCTGGAAATATAATTATCACGTTTCCTGAAAAGAAGGACTTAGCTTTTGCACTAACTAAGGAAAATTTTTCAAATGCAACTTTACAGATCAACCAGGCTTTCTTTGACAGCAAATCCGGACAACTACTTAAAAATAACCCTTTAGAAAAATTACCTTTGGCGCAACAGGCTCAACGTATGATGAAATCTATTCATATGGGGTCGATATTTGGATTACCTTCTAAGATTATTGTATTCTTAGCCGTTACACTAGCCGCTTCTCTCCCCATCACAGGGATATGGATATGGTTGAACAAAAGAAGAAAGAAGAAACCGTCAAAAAGCCAAAAGAAGAAAGCAATTCAACTTCAAACCATAGCATAGCGTATTATCCTTATTTTTAAACTTATTCAAATGAATTCTTATATCAGACACACGACTAGATAATAATAGAAGAAATGATCGATATTAGCTGCTATGAAAGACCGCAAAGAAAATTCGACGAATGCAATCAATGAAAAAGCATTACAACAGTTCTGTAACGCCTCCAAGACGCTGGCATTATTCAGTGGCCGATGGAAGCTTTCGATTCTATTCAAACTCCTGGAGCAGGATACGAACTACTCGGAATTCAAAATTCTCCTGCCCCAAGTCAGCGATCGTACACTTGCAAAACAATTGAAAGAATTACAGCTGGACGGACTCA
This sequence comes from Sphingobacterium sp. UBA865, assembly GCF_002295765.1. Taxonomy (NCBI): domain Bacteria; kingdom Pseudomonadati; phylum Bacteroidota; class Sphingobacteriia; order Sphingobacteriales; family Sphingobacteriaceae; genus Sphingobacterium; species Sphingobacterium sp. UBA865. The sequence continues at coordinate 45,085 of NZ_DBGB01000041.1, forward strand.
TTCAAAAAGACCGAAGTAAAACAGCATCAATCTATTCGCTGACCGATAAAAGTCGTAAACTAAAACCCCTATTGGCGGCGCTTTCTGGGTTTAACAACGACTAACCTTAACTAAAATCAACACGCTCCAAAAACTCAATCACTTCCCCATTCGGACTGTAAACGAGGCTATTTCGCACAAAAACATCTTTTTTACCTTGGCTGAGTATGAGTTGAAATACTCCATCACTCAAATCTTGAGCACCATGGGCGATAGCCTGTATTCGGGCATCTTCGGCGTCTTCTACCGTAAAACACAGATGAAGTAGCGCATTCTCGACATATTCCTCCCCTTCTATACGCCTTCTTCCCTGCGTTGGAATAGCAGCATTCTTATCACAAATTTCCAAATAATAGCCAATAGAGGCATTAAAAAGCATAGCACAACGTTCTAAATTAAACTCGGGTAATGACCATTCATGCACAATAATAAAACCGAGATTTTCATAAAATCCAATTGTCTTATCAAAATCCTGAGCCTTAATCGACAGGTGGTGAAAACCCACAATATTATCTTTCAATTCCATAAAGTATATTTTTTGAACAAAACTAATTTGTTTTTCTGGTGACTGGAACAACTTACAAAATTGTAAGTTGCGCTGGTGGCCATAAAAGATTATACGTTAAAACTAGCAGTATTAGAGGGAGATTTTAAATTATAGCAGATAGATTTTATTATTTTAATGTACTTTTGCCCATTAAATTTCTCGATCTGAAGAAGGAATAAAAGCTTTGTAACGACCATGAGTCTATAAATATGAGGTATTCATTAGACATCATTTCGATGGACTTTACTGTCCAAAGTATCGTGACATCCAACATAAGAAATCGGATGTTATAAATTCTTCAAAAATCGAGATAGAATGCGCAAAGTTTAAAGCCCTTAGTCTATATATATTTGCAAATAAAATGAAACAGCATCTTCACCGACAATTACGGATCTATAGATATGTAATCTATAGAGAGACGTTAGTCGATCCTTGGGAACATTTTTGGTCATTTATTGGCGCCTTTGTAGGAATATTTATTATCGCTTATATCCAATCTCTTCATTTACCTTCGCTGGAAAATATCTTTTTGATAGGCTCCTTCGGAGCTTCCTCGGTTTTGGTTTATGGTGCCATACAAAGTCCACTTGCCCAACCCCGCAACTTAATTGGTGGGCATGTTGTTTCTGCAATCGCCGGTGTTACCGTTGCACAGCTCCTTCCCGATATTATCTGGCTGACCGCTCCCTTCGCCGTGGCCTTGTCCATTGTTTGTATGCAGCATACACGCACACTACACCCTCCTGGTGGAGCAACAGCACTCATTGCCGTCAGCAGCGGAACAAAAATTTCATCGATGGGATATTGGTATGTATTAAGTCCAGTACTATCGGGTTGCATAATTTTATTCCTGGTGGCTCTGATCTTTAACAATATCACGAAAAAGAGACATTATCCTGTAAAAAAATCACGTTTGCGCCGCTCAAGAAGACAGCATTTAAAAACCCGTTTTGAAACAAGCAGGAGTCCATCGAGTCTTGATTAAAAATCTTTATGATCTATTGAATAACACGATCTAAAACTAATAAAGGATAGCGTTTTGGGTAGACGCCCAAACGCTATCCTTTTATGATCGCTTCTTCCCGTCATCTAAAACAGTTATTATAGCCCGATAAATTCCATACAGAAGGAATAGTAAACTTGTAATTGTAAGCCCCAAATACTCCACCACCCAAGCAATAAGTATGGCGACCAAATGGATTTTACCATTCTCCGGTTTAAATGCGGCACCTGAATAAACGTAATAAGCGATGGAACCAAATAAAAGAATCCATATTATCGCATAAACATAATGAAGCGGATTTTTGCTGAGCTTTCTATTTTTAAACATATGTCAAGTTTTATGATCTAATGCTGATCCGCTTATCTAACACGAACGAGCATTTCGTCAAATGTAGGGTGCACATCCGTTTTTGACAAGCCATAACTATAATTCGCTTACCATGATTTAATATTCGTACTTCCTATAAAAAATCGCCCGCGGCAATGGTCGGCATACACTTGCTTCGCTACGTTAAAATCAAAAGAAAAAGTCCCTTACATTACTGCAGGGACCTTGCTTTCACCGATTATTCCGTTGTGATTTTTATGCGGTTGGAAATTTGCTCATATCCATGTAAAATATCTCCCAGGTATGCCCATCAAAATCTTCAATACTTCGCTGTTGCATAAAACCATAGTCTTTCATTGGCGTGGGTTCTATACCGCCAGCTTTCAGTCCTTTATCAACAATTTCGTTCACACGATCCAGACCAGAGACAGCAAGTGAAAATAGTCCTGCGATCTGTTTTTTTGTATCTGCAAGCGGTTTTTCCGTAAATGTTTTAAACTTATCCGGAGATAAAAGCATAACAAAAATATGCTCACTCCAAACCATACATTTACCTTGCTCATCCGAAAACTGAGGATTGTTCGTAAAGCCCAATTGTGTATAAAAATCCATTGACTTATTCACATCTGCTACTGCGAGATTTATAAATATCTGTTTCATCATTTAAAGTTTAATTGCTACTGATCTAACAAAGATGAAAATTTCCATCCAAAAAAAACTTGGCCTATGCGAAGATTTTTATTCAGCATCAATGAACTGGTGGAATAGCTAAATCTTGTTTGGAAAACTCCTTACTTGGAGAGCTCATTCAATTCGGCCTGCGAAAACACATGCTCGCCTTTTAGATAACCATTCGCTTCTTTCAGATAGGTATATATTACATCTCGGCCCTTTGGATTGGGCAATTTATGTAAATTTTTGACCAAGAAATCTTTATCACGCAATCTATCTTTACCATAGCTTAAAAAAGATGGTGCATGCGTCTGCACGCTCCAACGTATAAAACGTAAATCGATATTGTCAGGGTATTTCATGATCATTTCTTCGAGGAGCTTTTTTCCTTTCTTGAATTGCCCCAATTTTGTAAACGGGTTGCCCATATGTTTTGCCCATAATATCTCATAAGCCGCGAGATAACCCTTTTCTGTGGCGGAATTGGCAGCTTTTTCCAATAGTTTCAGATTCGTTTCACAGAGCTTTTTGTTTTGAACAGCAGTCGCGTACTCGGCTCTCATTTTATCAACATCCACTTGACCAAAACAACAAATCCCACATAATACCAAAGAGACACAGATAAAAAATCGTATAACCATTTTCAATTCAATTAAAGTAAAAAATAAACGCTGTTTTGTGATATAACAATATCGAAGAGCTTTGAGTTTTCTTATTTTTTAATCCGTTGAGAACGCTGTTTGTTTTGCCACCTTCCCAATACAATGAGCAATACACCAATGACGATGAAAACCAACGTTACTCCAAAGCTGTTCAAAATAACCCTGTCCATCCCCAATTCGGAAACATTGACAAAAGGATAGGGATAAAATCCAGAAAACGAACCATGCCACAACGTATAAAAAAGATAGACTAATGGGAAGATCAACCAATAAAAAATATGACTCCACCGGATTGTTCCCTTGTCCAAAAAACGCCACCAAAAAAGGAAAAAACTCGAAGGAGCGAGTACATGCAATAATTCGTCAACCACCATTGATAAACCCTGCGGATGCGACAGAAAGCGAAGTATGGTATTATAGATAATTCCGACAATAAGAATATATAATGTTACGGCAGTAATTGTTTCAGGTCTAGTATAGGGCATAAATCGAAAAGTAACAAAATAGAAAACGGCAAAAACGGCTAAAATCATTGTTAATGATACAAAAAACGGTGTTTTTCCTAAAAAACACCAGCCAAAGGCTGAATAAACGAAAGGTAAAATACTTCCCTTAATTACCCTTTAAATACCCTTTAATTTCCCAATATATAAACAGGGCTGGATATTAACGCCCTGGAATGTAGTGATGAGTAGCTAAAATGCCTTAAATACCTCAAAAAGCCTGTTTTCTAAACAATATTGGCCAGTGATCCAAAACGATTTCTGGCCTTTTTTATTGGCTTATGTCTGCTTTATGAAATTGATCAAAAATCTTTGCGGGGACAGTTGGGGGGACAGTTGGGGGGAACTCACCCCGTTTCAAATGTGCGGTATTACACCCCTTTAAGTGCTCAAAATATGCGCTAAAGGCGTACTTTTTGCATTATTGGCCCCCTTTAATGCCTTCCAATATATTTTATTTTCGATATATAACAAGCTGTTTATCAGTATTATTAAGTGTGTTTTAAGGAGTAGGCAAAATAAAAGTTGTGTATTACTCCAATCTTATGACACCACATACCAAACCAATCGCATTGATATGTTTATCAAATTCCAGATCAAATGGCGGATAAGATTCATTGTCTGAAACACATTTGATATATCCTGGTGTCTCGCTTTTAAACACACGTTTCACCAGGCCGCCTTGCGTTGTGTCCAGGACATAGACTTTCCCCCATTGGAAGAATGTATCCATTGTAAGACGTCTGCAACCCAGGACATCGCCCGAATTGTATTTGGGTTGCATCGAATTTCCCTTGACCCGGATCAGGAACTCGACACCCAGTTCGGTGAATTCCGGGATAATGTACCTTTCCATGTCATAGGTCATTACCTGGGTGGCTACGCCGGAACCAAAACCAGCCATTGCATCAACCGGTATCAGAGGTATTGAACGGTTTTCATTGATTGGTTGGCCGTGGCCGGTATATAACCAAGTTTTGTCAATTTCTGGGAAATACTCTGCGATATCGTCTAGCAATTTTGATGGTGCAGGCTTCATACCTGTTATTATTTGCATAAAGTCAATTCGGTCAAAGCCTATTGCATCAGCTATATCCTGCGGATCCATCTTTAAAAGTCGCGCTATTTCATCTATACGCAGTCCTACGCGCTCCAATGACTCTTTAGAATGCTTTGGGCTGTCATGTTCCGATTTTTCATTCTCAACTATCCAATTTTTCGGCTCTAAAGAGTGATTATCTTGCATAGTTGTCCGTAATTTTTGGCCTCGACCAGTCAACACCCATTCGATACTTACATCAGGGTATTTGGTTGAAATTTCGGCTATAACTTCCGCTGAAGGAGCCGATTTTTTCGAAACACCTCGATAATTGGAATATTTTTGATTCAAATTCTCAATAAATTTTTCCTTGCTAATTCCTTTTATATCAGCTATTTGAAGTATCCTATCTTTGATTGATGTTGAAATTTCGTCCATTTTATTGTTTATGTTGAAATTTTGTCTATATATTTGTGTTATCGAAAACAAAACGCAAAACAGTTTTCAAAAACGCAACCAAAATGACAATGGACAAAAATAACAAAAAAAGGAACAGCTACAACCCCGTGGTCATAGATCACCTGGTTAAAAAGTATGGCTTTTCTAAGTCATATATCAGACAATGTATCGATGGAACCAAGAAGGGAATTTCTTGCGACACAATTAAGAAAGACTATTACGCACAAGTAGCAGCCGTCCAGTCTGTACTACAATAACAAGTTGAGCTATGTCTAATATGTATCAGAAAAAAAGCACCGGTAAGGGTGCTGATAATGGATTTCATAGGCATCCGAACTGGAAGCCTCAAAATGTAGCCACATTGGATTCGATCAATTCAGTCCCACGATTCCGGGAGATATCGGCATTTGATCTTGTGCGGCCGATAGTTTTTGAACCCGTCCGTCCTTATGGTGGTATTCAATGTAAACAGGAGAAATATGCTTTAAGTATTGATCTGGGAACGGGTATAGCTGTAGCCCCTCAGCTGTTTGACAAAAGCAGTCCACTCCACTTGATGAGAGATTCGAAAATGAGAATATATCTTCAAGTACCTTCACTAATCGTTTCTCAGTTATCCGAGTGTTCTCTGTCGAGCGAAAATAAATTATATCTGAATCAGATTCGGTTTCTGTTGGTAAATGATCGAATATTCTGGTGCTTTCATCAATCCAATATTCCAAAGCATGTAAATACGCTAAAGACCTTAAAATATGCTGAATAGGTATCCTTATTTCGTCTGCTTCGTCAGCCAGCATATAGGAGACTATAAAGTTTACCCTGAATGTCTTTGAAGTTTTCTTCATAACCAACGATTAGTTAATACACACAAAATTATAAATAAAAATGGCATATCTAATAGATAATACTGTGGTCGTGACCAAGGAAGAGCTTGTCCCATCCTGTTATCCTACTTACGACAGCCTAAAAAAAGCACTGAGCCGGTACAAGGATAAGAAGTTTGGCCCCAAACGCTTTATGAAAGGTGGGAACGGCAGATTTCTTTTGATTGATTATGATACTTTACCTAAAACCGCTCAGGAAAAGATTGAAGATCCTAGGAAAAACGGTCATCCTTTGGCACCGTTCTTTGAAATCGACAGCGATGCTGTTCGCTTTTACAGTATGTACCAGTTTCAGGACGGCACCTATCTGTCCGAAGAGCACCAGCAAAAATACACGGTTAATGCTTCGACATTAAAAGCTGTGTTGCGTCTGCGTGAAGCTCGTATTTCCGAGATCCTGCGCAAAAACGGAAAACCAAAGAATATCTTTCCAACCCTTCTGTCCGATGCGCATTCATACAAAAAATTTATGCTGATCAAGCACCACATGGAGCATACGCTCCCTGTTTCAGCAAGACATTTTAAAGATGCTTTAAACGCTTTTGAAAAACTGGTGGATGGCAAGTTAAATTATGCTTCGGTGATCAGCGGCAAGCATAAAAATAGCAATTCACGGAAGGTTTTCGACCATACACTGAAGCTGTTGAACGATATGTTTGCCGATAGGCAGAGGAAACCCACAGCCACCGAAGTACATAAGATGTACGAAGGCTTTCTGTCCGGCTATATCGAGGTGATCAATAACAGTACTGGGGAAGTCTACGATCCATCCGGTTATAAGGCATTAAGTTTCGCTACAGTCAACAATTACCTGAACGAATGGAAGAGCGCAGTCGGTACAATGCAGCGAAGATCATCGAACCGTGAACTGAAAATGGGCAAGTTCAAACCTTACTGGAGTTTTGATATGCCAAAATATTCGGGATCCATTATCTCCATTGATGACCGTCAGCCACCGTTTAAAACTTTGGAGGATGGCAAACGGGTGTGGTTCTATCTTGGTGTTGATATTGCGAGCAGGGCCATTATCTGTCAGGTATATGGCGAAACCAAAGAAGGAATAATCCTCGAATTCTATCGTCAATTGGTACGTAACTATCACAGTTGGGGCATCAATATCCCTGCTGAACTGGAATGTGAAATGTCCCTTAACAGTAGTTTTACTGAAACATTTCTGAAAGAGGGGGCCATGTTCCAGTATGTGAAAATGGAAGCAAATAACCCGCGTGGAAAATATATTGAACGTATCAATAAAGAACTTCGATACAGCAAGGAAAAGAAGCATGAAGGCTGGATCGCACGGCCTAAAGCGAATAAAGAGTCCAATCAACCCGGAATCGAAACGGAAAAGATTAAAAAACTGCCCTATAGCACCATCATTGAGCAATGTCTTTATGATATAGAGGAATGGAACAACGAAGGGCATCCAGAGGAGGAAAGCCTGAGCAGATGGGAATATTTCCAACTCAATCAGCACCCGGATGTACTACCGACCAATTATCTGGCATTCATGAAATTTATCGGAAAACGGACCGAGACCAGCTGTAACGTCGGAAATATTCAGTTGAACTACGGACTGTTCCTGATTGCTGACAATGGTAAAGTCGCCAAAGGCGAAACCCTGATCAGGTACATGAATTTGATCGAAGGCAAGGATCTGGAAGTCTATTGGTTGGATGATAACGAGGGTAAGGTATTTAAGGCTATCGCCTATGTAAACGGTGAATATGCCTGCGAGCTTGTTCAAAAGCCCCGTCCCAATAGAGCACGGATCGAACGCACGGATAAAGACAAGCTTGCGGATCAGGAACTGGCAGCGTATACGAACACTGTAGAAAGCTATGCAAAACGTGTGATGAGCTCTTTGGACTCATTGACGATTATCGACAACACGCCAAAACCTGAACGCAAATTCAAAATTGAGCAGCTGACAAGGCGAAAACCTGTCGATTTCGGGGATTTCAGCAATGAGGAACCTGAAGAAGAAATCATGGAATATGTATCAAACAGAAAATCACTTAAAGACAGAATATAAGATGAATATATCACCACAATTTAGAAATCAGGTAGCTGAGGCACTTATAAGCGTACGACACACTTTTAGCGGTTCAGATGCTGCCTTTGCAAAAAAATGGGGTATTAATGGAGCTGTCTATTCCCGGATCAAAAATGGCGAGCGCGATAATGTTCTCCGTGACGCCCAATGGATGATCATCGGAAGAGACCTTGGAGTTGTCACGCACAAAGAAAATCTAAAATTTACTGTTACAGAGGTTTTTCTTCAGATACAGGAAGAAGTAGAATTCTGTCAGGCGTACAGCAAGTCAATGATGTTCATCGACGAACCGGAAATCGGAAAGACCCGGGCGCTAAAATACCTTTCTCAAAAACGTCAAAATTGCTTTTATGTGGATGCTAGTCAATGTAAAACCCGCCAATTATTTACGCGTACACTGGCAAAAACAATCGGCCTTGACTCTTCCAGTAGATATGCTGATCTGAAGGAAAATATTAAGTATTGTCTCAATACCCTGATGCCACCGCCTATAGTAATGATAGATGAGTTCGGCGATCTGGAAGTTCCGACCATGATGGACCTAAAAGAATACTGGAACGGAACGGAAAATGGCTGCGGCTGGTACCTGGTCGCGGCTGAAGGTGGTAAAGAAAAAATGATCAAAGGCATGCGGAGCAAAAAAGTAGGCTTCAGGGAACTGTTTTCCCGATTCAGTAGTAAGTTCTCATCTGTAGTGCCAGTGGAGATAAATCAAAAGATAGGCTTTTATCAGAAGCTGGTTTCTGAGGTGCTTCAGGCGAATGATCCTGACCGTAATGATGCTGGTGCAATTATGAAAAAGTGTCTTATAAAGGACGATAATAACAAGATAGGCGGACTTAGACGACTGGAACAGCTATTAATCCTGCACCGAAATGGCTGAGAAAAAAAAAGCACCGCGTCGAAGGCTGAAGAATACCAGGAATGTCTATGAGAAGGAATTTCGGGAGTACACCCATTTCACCGGTGTTCTGAAGGAAAGACTCGGAGAACCTGAAATCGGCGGTTTTTGGGTGATCCAGGGAATGGAAAAGAATGGTAAAACATGGGCAGCGGTAATGCTAGCGGTTTACTTCTCCATGTTTGTGCGCACTTTGTACATCTCGGCTGAGGAAGGTATCAGTAAATGGTTTCAGGACACTTTAAGGCGTGTTGGAGCGAGTCCAACAAATAGAAAACTCTTCTATGACGAATACATGCCAATAGAAGAAATTGAACATTATGTCAGCAGGAACAAAAACCGATTTAAAGTAGTGTTTTTGGATAACGAGCTGATTTATCGTGACGAATTAAAGAATGGTGGGGTACGACGCCTAATGAAGCTGTATCCTGATATTCTTTGGGTAGTACTTATCCATGAAGAAAAAGGTGAACCAGCCGGAGCAACGGCCAAATTGCTCAAAAAATTATGCAAGGTCTTTTTTATTGTAAAGGGCCTGCGTGTAGAAGTAGGTGGCCGTGTCCCCGGTGGGGAGTTTGATCTTGATCAAGATGGCGCAGAGCTCTACTTCGGACACAAAGCAATAGAACAAGCAAATGAAAAAGCATCCTAACAAATAACGGTTATGAAAACATCAGTATTAACAGGAGAAAAGAAGAAAAAAGTGCCTAGCCTAGTCGAACAGACCAGGATCCTCTGTCAGGAGCAAATCCAAGAAATATGCGGTCTTATGAACTGGACTGAGCAAGAATATTGTGATCATCAATTTGAACAATATGAAATTTTTCTAAAGCGGGCATTGTTCGGTGCACATATAAATGTATTCAATAAGATCAGGTTTTCACCCCTCATGCGTGGCCTTTGGATCAATGAATGGATGAGAAGAAATGAGGATAGCTTTATTCCGTTGGCACGCTATAATATGTTTGAGGGTATGGAAGTAAACGAAAAAGGAATACTATGCTCAGTGGCTCCAGATGAAGAAACCCTGATTTGCACTTCAGAGGAATATTATACACTTCATAATGGCAAACGGCTTTATGCTGATGCCGATATGATGGTCAAATTTGGACACGTTCTAAACTTAATCTATAAGCAATGAGAAGCATCAACAAATTTACCAAGGCCGCATTGATCCTAGTCGAGGCTCAAAAGATGGTCGAGAACCTGATCGGCGCCCCGATCGAACTGCAGTTTGAAATAAAACACGATAACAAGGAAACAACAGACGAACATGGAACCAAGGAAAATCAAGTTTAAACTGAGCTGGGACGAACTCAAGGAATGGGGCGGCATCATGGAAAAAACCTTCAATCCCCTGCATTATAGAAAGCAGGGACCACACGAAAGGATCACCGGCTTGCTATTATCAAAGTTAAATGAAACGCTCCGGGTCAAATGGGCCACTGTGGAGCAGGTCAACAAGATCGATATACCAACGGAACAGGGGCTGGCATTTCTGATCCATATCGACAAGCTCAAAGCTATTGCATGGCCATCTGAAACTAATCTTGCAATCAACAAAATAATTGGAATTATAGATCATAAAACAAAGTAAAATGAACAAAGAAAAAAATACAATCGAGCAATTTCATCAGCTAGTAACTGCAATGGATGAAAGTGTCGATATGCTCGTAATTGCTACACAAGGCCATAAATGTTCGGCCACTTTAGCATTTAATGATCCCATGAATTTGATATCAAAGCTCATTATGGAGATGCACCAAAACGATGCATTGGCTATGGTTATTAAGGTTGCTGCTGATGGCTATAGTAATGGTCCACAGCCAACGGAAGCCGATTTGGCTATTATGAGGAATTGTTTAATCCAAAACTCAAATTAAATATGTCAACAAACAACAATTCAAATGGAGGCAAAATAGGCTTCCCTGCACTTCTCACTTTGGTGTTCATAGTGCTCAAACTCATCGGTAAAATAGACTGGTCCTGGTGGTGGGTGCTAGCCCCGATATGGATATCCATAGCCTTTGCTATCCTGATAGCCATAATTGAAGAGATAATCAGACAAAATCGAATAAACAGACTGAGATGACAGATATTTCAAAACTTTCAGCAGATGAGCGCAAGGCGCTAATGGCTGAGCTGGCCAAGGAAGAAAAGGCCGAGAAAGTGAAGCGTGCAAAAGAGAAAAAGAAGTACGAAGCCAAAAAAGATGCATCAATAGAGGAACTGATGGACGAAGCGAGAGAGGTCTCTCTCGCTGTTGCTCGCTTCAAAACAAAGTTGCATACCGTAATGGAGGGGCATCGTGAGTCACTGAACCAATATGGCGGTATCCGATCGAATAGTCAGGGAGGGTTTACAATGACTAATTCCCGGAATGACCTTAGAGTCACTAGACGACGGGATACTGATCCATCGTGGGATGAACGTGCCAATAAGGCTGTAGAACTTATTAAAGAGTTTTTACTGTCTGAAGGTATCAAAAAAACAGCCGGGCGTATACATGGAATTCTGATGGGTTTCATAGAGCGAAATCAGGATGGTGATCTAGAATATGCCAAGGTTATGGAACTTTTGCAACACGAGGACACCTTTCAGGATCCCCGCTGGGTGAAAGGTCTAGAACTGATTAAGGAGGGCTATAGCATCACCTTCAAGAAGTTTGGTTACGAGTTCAAGGAGAAGAACAAAGCCGGTAAATGGGTTCGCCTCGAGATGAATTTTAGTAGTCTGTGATGAAAAAAATCCATTTCGAAGACAACGGCCAGGATTTCTTATGGTGGGAAATTGACCCAGATGGCGTGGTGGTTGGCTGTGGACCTTTTCAACATAAAGTTTGGGTCGGTAGTACGGTCATCAACCATCTACGCCTGAGAGTTGGTGGCCCAGTGTACTTTATCAGTAATCAGGGTAAAAAATTGACATTAATTCACAAAATATTAATAGTAGAAAATCAGTAAAATGAGCATTTATAGCGATATATCACACAGAATCGGATGGAATAAGGACACTAAGGTGTCCATCCCTTCCGTCGATGAAGCAAAAGAGCTTCACAATGAAGTTATGGTAAACAAATCAATCGAAGCGTATGAGACCGTATTCCGTTATCATCGTTTCGCCCCACAACCAGACGGTGGCGATGATGAGATCGCGATGCGATACATCTACGATGCTTATTTGGAAGGAAGGAGTTTTTTCCAATGAGAGAAGATATTTCAAACTGCATTCTGGTCATCGTTTTTTGTCTAGTTTGCATAGGGACCATTTATTATGTGCAAAAAAAACAACCAAAACAGAAAATGTTCAAGATAGAATTTGAAAAGAGTACAGGCGAATATATCACCATTTGGGTAGGACTCGATGGCCTGATCAAGAAAGCCGACAAGGATCCTGCTCACTGGAGCGAGCGCGTCGTTATCAATCCCCATCTGTTAGAAACAGGAAAACAGATGACAGTTTATGGTCTTTATACCGATGCGATAGAAAGGGAGTCTTATTTCGTTTTAAAAGTTGAAAAGGAGGAAATATAATGCATGCAAGTCATCAAGCAAGATTATTGGCCGCTGGCTTTACAATTTACTACGGTGGCAACGATGGCGCCCGTGGGTTGGTTATCAAAGTTAAGACCAAGAAAAACCATAATTGGACGATCTACGAAAAGGGATTCAAGTCCAAGGCTGAACTGAAACGCAGGCTGGTCGATCTGGATAAAAAGGAGGACTGGGTCGATCTCTATGACACTAAAAACACCTTAAAATAGCTTTAGATATGAAAGATATAATGATTGACATTGAAACGATGGGTACAAAACCATATTCGGTAATCTTATCTATCGGTGCTGTAAAATTTGACATTAATACCGGTGATATCGGTGAACATTTTTATAGGGTAATAGATGTAAAGTCATCGAAGAAAGCTGGACTGGTGTTCGATTTTGATACAGTAATGTGGTGGGCAAATCAACCAGATGATGTACGTGAATCAATCTTGGAGGGCAAAAACAGCCTGTTCCTAGTCTTATGTGATCTTATGATGTTCATTGGAACGGATAAGGCTACTTTATGGTCAAATTCGCCGTCTTTCGATCTTTCCCTCATCCGGAATGCTTGCGAGCGTGTGGACATCGAACCTATATGGCAATACTGGCAAGAGCGGGACGTCCGTACAATTTCGGGTCTGAAGCCTGATGTACGTAATAATATGTCCCGAAATGGCAATGCCCATCATGCCATCGATGACTGTATATATCAGGTTAAATATCTGGTCTCCACATTATCAAAATTAAAAATCAATTCATAAACATTTAAACCGATGAAACAGGTTAAAAATATTGAAGAAATAGTCGGAAAGACTATTCTCTATGACAATGCTACGTTCAAAATTAGCAATTACAGTGTTGATGGTCTCATGATGACCATCAATACTGACAAAGGTCCAGTGTCATTTTTAAAGAGCCAGCTGGCTACAGAATTGGCCAAAATGCAACTGGGTGAGCAGCAACTGATGCAGAGTACGACAGATTATGACATATTTGGTCATATCAATTCCAACAGGAAGATAGACAAAAGACATGTTAAAACCTTAGTGAACCTGATCAGCAAAAACAACTTATTGCACCTAAATCCGCTGATCGTTGATGGTTATAACCGTGTGGTTGATGGGCAGCACCGTTTGGAAGCTGCTAAATTGTTGAAAGTACCAGTGTATTTTATTAAAGATACAGGCGTCAACAAAACTGATATCGCTACCCTTAATTCAAACAAAAAGAACTGGTCGCTGATCGACTATATAAATTTTCATACTGAAGAAGGCAAGCCCGGTTTCAAAGCACTACATAATTTCATGTCCCTGTATCCCATGCTCCCAGTAAGCTCTGCGCTTAGTTTGCTCAGTACAGGAGGGCGGCACGATACAGCAGCTATACGCGAAGGATCTGTCGATGTAAACAATGCTGATCAGGCTGAAGAAATCGCGGAGTTCCTTGTTTGGTTGCACCCGATGTACGATTCGGCTTATAGCGGATCCGTTGCTTCAGTGATCAGAAGAATGTTCAATGCTGAAGGGTTTGACCAGGAACTGTTCAAGAGTAAAATTCAGGGACAGCCCCGCTCACTTGTAAAGTGTATAAACAGAAAACAGTACTTAGAGATGTTTCTGGAAATATATAATTACAAATTATCTCTCAATCGTTTAACCGTCAAATAAAATATCATGTTATTTTTTCAAGATTCAAAAATTAAAGCTGTTTCCGTCCATAAAGTCGGCAACAAGATCAGGGATGAATTCTATCAGCTATCTGACAGTCCCCTGAATATAGACGCACAGGATAACGATACCCGGTTGTTATTAATGAATTTTTTCTGTTCGCCATTCCCGCCAGACAGCGCTGTGCATAGGCTTTACCACCCCAATGGAAGTTTGGACCTAAATGAAGTTTACCATTATGCAAATGATTTTTTTACCAGTCGCCTCAAATTTCAGCAAACATCGGAGCTTTTGGCAAAGCATCTCTATGATGTATCCAATCATCTTAAGATAAATAGCGGTGAATTCTATACGGTGCATTTTGAAGGTGTCCAATTTGAGGGAGAACAGTGTGAGGCATTAGCTGTATACAAGGCCGATAAGAAGGAATTGTATATAGAAGCAAGCCCTGAACAGGGGAACTATCGTCTCAATATCGCTAGGGCAATAGGCTTATATAATTTGGATAAAGCAGCTATTATCCTTAACAGAGAAAAGGAACAAGGTTACACAGTGATCATTGCCGGTGGCACCAAAGATTTTGAGAAAATATACTGGCAGGACGAATTCCTTCAGTTAAAATTACGGAATGATTCAAATTTTCAGACAACAGCAACGATCAAGGTTTTCAAAAACTTTGTTGATGGATTGGATGAAGTTTTTGAAGTTGAAAAGATAGACAAGATCGATCTGCTCAATAAAGCACAGGCATATTTTAAGGAAAATGACAATTTCTCGCAGGAAGACTTTGAAGAGTCGGTCATTGGATCAGAACAAGCTATCGAGCTATTTAGAATATCCAAAGCGAATGCTGAAGAGATACTGGAGGTGAAGATTCCAAATGATTTTCCACTTTCTGATACCGCCATCAAGAAAAATAAGGCTGGTTTTAAAAATGTGATCAAGCTTGATAAAAATGCACAGATCCACTTAACTGGAAAACGGGATTTTATTGAGAAAGGTTTCGACGAGAAAAAGGGAATGAATTACTACAAGGTTTATTTTGAAAATGAAAGTTAGTTATGTCCAGGGACTATCGTCGTTTTTATGCCATGTGCAAGGCACTGGGTAAGACAAAAGAAGAGGCCGTCTTTGAATTTACAGAGGGGAGGACAAAAAGCTGTCGGGAAATGTCTGATCAGGAGTTTGACCAACTTTTCGAAATGATGGTAAGTATGCAGTCATCAGTTCAAAAAATCCCTGATGACTGGGAGCCTGCTCCTGGAGATGCGATGCGGAAAAAGATGTTCAGCATAGCCCGGGAAATGTACTTCCATAAATCAACTGCTGAACTAAAAACAATCATTGACGATTTTTGCATAAAGCAAAAAAAGAAACCTTTGAATAGGTTGGATATGATAGAGCTCGGACAGGTTCTGACGATATTCGAGACCAAAGTTAAACCGGATCATCTTAAAGCATTGAAACGATGAAGGAAATCAAAATAGAATATGGAAAAATACATTTAGTAGGTGAACATCACGGGGTAAAGATCTATAACGATGTTGCCACTGGGAAATATTTTTTTCAAGTTGTGAAAGGGCGTTATGATATGGCTACCTATGAATATTGTTTGGAAAAGCTTGATTATTTAAAAAGGCTGAAGGAGCCATTGAATGCAGAATATGAAACAGGTTTATAAATTAACGTCGCAAAAGATAGATGGCTGTCTGTATGTGACCTTTGACCAGGGCTTTTTAAAGGCTATTGAAATAGCTGTTAAAAGCCCTTTAAACGAAGGCCAGTTTAGAGGTTTAATGACCAGTGTTGCTTATGTCGAGGAAGAAGTTGTCGCCAAAAGCCAACAGATAGGACTGTCCTGTGAGAAAGTAGTTGAAATGGCGACGAATAAAAAAGTCGCCATGTTTTGCATTATGTACGAGAAATACAACCGTATTAAATATAAGGCGTCGCGACAGGATGGCGGAAAGATCTCCAGTATAAAAATTACTGAAGAAATTTTGAAGCACTATTTTGAAAGTGAGAATTTCCTTTTCAAGGGCAAACATTCGATATCCAACCTCGTCCGGTACTATAATGAGCTGCTGTTGGAGATATCCAAGAAAGGAACGGTAGGATTTCCAAATACCTGGTCAAAAGATTATGCCGATAAATTGAGCCCCGCAGATCTTTCTCAATACTGGAAGCATTTACGCAGTTTGGGACTGCAGCCGAAAAAAGACAGGGTCGGAAATACCATAGACTGGGTAAAGAATTAAATAAGGTAAACCGTAAATTCAATATGTAATATTTTATATATTTAAGCAATTATTAATCGAAAAGCAAAATGAATCGAAGTAACAATCAATCGTCTACTGGCAATAGTGGACAAAAGCCTAATAAAGCAAAAGGATGTTTATTAATGGCTGCTATATTTTTTGGATTAGCATTTATGGGCGGAATCACAAAAATGTGTTCTGGAAGTGACTCCAATGTAAGTTCCTCGGATTCGACAAGTACCGATACTACAGCTGCCAATAAAGAACTTAATATCGGTCAACGGTTAAAAGGTTCTTTTAATTTAATCAGTATGGATCCAACCCCAATATCTAAAGATGCCAAAGACGCAACGGAAATTAATCTTAGATACGCGTTATTGGCAAGTGTTTACAAAGATCTTGAGAAAGCGGAATCTGAAAAGGCTGATTCAATAGTCACTCTGGTTAAAAAAATAAAAAAGAGATTGCCTGTTTATCAAAGTAAGGAATTTCCAATATTAAGGAGAGCGTATGCTAAAATTTCAAATAAATTGATGTGGGAGCATGATATTGAAGTTAGCATTATGGGTAATAACAGCTCAAAGCTTATGTTGGTAGGAGCTGCATTTGCTACCAATAAGAATATTAAAACAATCTCGGAAAGTATGAGAGAAATGGTTAATAGACTAAGATTTAAAGAGCTGCATTTTAAATGGTATTCACGTCAGGATGAATATAATTATCTAACATATGATACACCATCTGATGATAGCCCGGTGGAACCAATTGAAACAAATTAAAAAAGAAGCCTGAGTCAAATACACTCAGGCTTTTTTTGTAATATGGTATTTTGTATCTTTGTGTCAATGGCCAAACAACGACTGAAAGAACGCAATCAAGCTGTTAAAAACTATTTCGCTGAACTTTGCAAGAAACATCCCCAATGGCGTCTTGATGCGCTGGAAGATGAAGCTGCAAAGCGCTTTTTTATTGCTTCGCGTACAGTTAGAGCAATCCTGAAAGAGGAAGGCTGCTACGCTGTTAATTAAATTGTTTCTAGACTGTTGTATTTTATAAAATTTTATTACGTAACTTTGTGATATGGCTAGACTTGAAGAAATGAAAAAAATGAGTGCAAAGCTTCAGGAAGAATCTCGAAAACGAACTGAAGAGATGACTCCAGAAGAAAAAAAGCGACTTGAAGAAACAAGCCGCCATTTTTCGCGTAAATGTGAAATCCCGGAAGGTTCTCAAATTTCTTCCAAATAGATATCATATCTGTCTTCTATCTTTTCTACCCCCCTGACAATAAATTTCGTTTTTGATTTAAACAGTACTTCGTATTCACTGGAGCTGCCGAAAGTTTCCGAAAATGCGGAAATTTCACCTACAGTACGCCCACTTTTGTGTGCGATATGAAAAATCATTTTATCACCTCCTGAGAAACTATTTGCTATAGCATATTCTGTGGAGCTACTGGTAAACCCTCCATGCATGACTTCTTTTCCAATATTATCAGCATACTGTTTAAAAATAGTCTCGTTGTATCTAACACCCCGAAATAGTATTTTCTGTTCACTGACCGGAAGCTTTTCAAGTGTCTTGTTCAGGATTCTTTCGTATGCTCCAAAGTAATCAGTCGTTTTACCTGCGAAAAGTGTTTGGTTTAATCGACTATACCCAGAGCCGGTGTAATCATGTAATGTAGCTAATTCCTCTGCTCCAACATGAGGGAATTTATCCTCCAGTTTTACCCTCTTGATATCATCAAATGCTTTTTCCCATCCGCTGTTGCTCCGGAGCATTTCATAGTCTTCCTGGTCAATAAATTTCTCCAGTCTCTTTTCAACATCTTTCGTACTACCATTGCCGATCTGATAATATGGATGATCATTCTCAAATATCTTACCGGTAATGGCCGGATTACCGCCGGTGCCGGGTTTATTTTTGATATCCAGATCAATTCCTTCAGGAACCAACACATCATCATCGGTCTGCTCGGTACCACAACGACAGCCATATTCCCATGGCGGCAAATGTTTGGTCCAAAAAGAATGATGGAAAGGCAGGACCAATCCGTCATAGGCCATATGCAGGGGCCTTGTTCTGGCGTCTCCAACTGCAATGTATCTAACGTTTGGGTAAAGGTGCAATCTACCTTCGTAATCTTTCCATTCCAGGGCGCTTTGTGCTTTGGCAACGGTCATGTCAAATTCCGTATCCAGCCATGTACGGTTATAAAGTTCATTGAGTTTGATCGCCTCCGTCTTGAATTCCTTACGCGTCGGTACGGCACCAGCCTTTTTATTTATCAAGTCGATCAGGGCCTCATGAAAATGATCCTCCTTAAAAGCTGAAAATTTTGCGATATCTCCCTTCAGTAATTCAGCTAGATCTCCTGACTCGATAGTAATATTGCCTTTATTCCTAAACGCTTTTGTAATACCCGCAGAGAATATACCCTTATAAAAAGCCCATAGTTTTTGACGGGTCTGTAGATCGACATTTCGTTCATCAAAGATCTGATCTATATATTTTTCGATCAACCTGCCCAAACTTCTTTCCTTTCCTTTGGTCAGCCTGACAACATTTGGGTTAACGGTGCAGCACTGGGTCCGGTAAAGAAGCTTGAGCAGGTTTATTGCTTTCCCTGCTCGGTCTCCTTTTCGGCTGTCGGCTGGCCGCCAACGGGACGATCGGCCGGGACTGATTCAATTTCCATTCCATATACACGTTCCACATATTCTTTGGTCGGAATAAATCCATTTTTCATCAGTTCACTATCAATCTTGATCTGTCGGTCTACGTCCAAGGTAGGCACGATATCAATACTGTATCCATCAGGAATATCATAACCATTGGCACGCATCGAGGGCACGAGCATATCGTTCAAAAAAGAAAGCATAAGCTGGTCATCGGACATTGTCACCTGTTTTAATGTTTCTTCGTGCACTTCCCCCTGAGACCTGCTGCTTCCGCTATCGGTAGTCATCGTCTGATGCAACACCAATTTTGACAGCTCCGCGTCAAGGGCTTTAATTTTCATATAGAATACATTGAAAGCATCCGATTTTGAATTCTCCTTGATTTCAACTTCGGTGCCCAGGGGAAACACTCCATAAGACGAACTCCCCATTTCTTCCAACCATCCGGCAACTTCATTTTTTACCTGTTCGCTACGGCTCGCTATTTTAGCAATACGGATCGGGATGCCAAAGAGTTCCTCGAACTCGTCCCATGATCCCCAGCTATGCCGTTTTAGGATCGTATAGGGTACAGCTTTTTCCAATAGGCCGATCTGGTTGTAAAATTCCGCCTCCAGTAAAACCTCCCTAAAGTCTCCATAAGCGATCCCTCGCTGAGAGAGATAGTCACTGACGATCAATCCACGCTGTGGAACCACCAGACCACGCTCAATTAGTTCGACGTCGTCAATAGTGCCCTTTGTCTCCGCATTTACCAATATGACCGTTGTACCACGAAAAGTACTTTCATGGGCATACTTAACACATTTTCGGAACCAGGATTTTTTGTCTATAAATTTGCTTCGCTCGACATCATGTTTGCCATCAGGATCAAAGAAACCATAGTCTTTATTGATGTTCCGGAGTGTCCTGTCCTCCGTGATCCCGGTCAGGTGGCCATCCAGCAATGCGTCATCATAGGTCGACTGCATCAGATAGGTCTGAGGGTTGTCCACGGAATAAAAACAGGTGCGTGCGCGCTGCCAGTCCGTGATCTCCTTTCTCCATATGGAGCGTGTACGCTTGATGATATCGACCATCAGATTGGTCGCTTTCTGTATATCTGCTTTGACAGCACTTGAAACGTTTTTACCTGTCAATTTTGTTGATTTAGCCATTTCTAAAAATATTGTTTAGGGTTCTAGTGATTTTGCTCTTGATTTTGTTGTTGAGATATGCTGAATTGCCGATAAACTGTCTTTTGGGCATATTACCCTTTCCTTCGTTATGCTGTTCAGCATATTCTTTGGAAGTCGAAAACTTCACTTCAGAAGCTGTAGCTCGTGCCCGGAATGAATTTTTAAGTTTGTTTCCGCCTGTCCGGTGCCCGGTCAAGATAGCACGTCCGTTCTGTTTTTGTCCGAACTTGGTAAGTGTCCCGATCGTACCAACCTTATTGGTCCTGTATCTGGTCAGATCTTTGCCTTTGGAATCAACCGTTTTCCGGTCTTTCCATTTTTTGAAGCTCCGGTCGGTATACCCCTGATCCCTAAAATTTTTCTTGATAAAATTGAGCCCTTCGGTCTCAATGATAGCCGGGAGATCACGCTGCATAAATCCCCGTAGTTTGACAAATAGATTCATATTACCAGTGGTTAGGATAATTTTTATTGCTGCCCAACTTCAAAAATGACACTTCTTGGTCCGGAACGCCATCGCCGTCACTGTCAACGATCTTTGATGGTAGATCAAGCTTTATTTCGCCCTCACCTGCTTTTTCCAGTAATGTTATTGCTTCTTCGTAGCCATCTTTGACGGTCTGGTTCATCACCCGGCTGCGCCTGACGAAAATCTCATGGATCACGATCTTCTTCAATAGGCGGATCACGATCTTTTTGCGGCCTGCTCCAGTAGCAGAAAAAATCGTATCGGTGTCATAGTATTGAAAAAGATAATTTTCCATCAGCTCGACACTTTCATCGATGATATCCTCAACGATACTGTCCTCGGTGCCTGTGATCAGATTGACTATTTCCAGTGTAGAAACGGTCTTTAATTCTTCTTTGGTTATAAAACTCATTTAAATGCTTTTTAATTATTGTTTAAAAGGGTTCTGGACCTTGGTGTAACGTGATGCTGTCTTACGGTAGACCTGACAATTGAAAGTCATCCTGTAAGCCATCATGCCTTCAATATCGGTATCGATGGATCCTTCATCGATCTGCTGTAGCGGCCTGAAGGAACTGCCTTCCAAAAACTGGAGCTTATCCGTGATATCATCGATCAGGTCGATTTCAGTCAAGCCGTCATCCTGATCCATTGTGCCGAACAGCTGGTCTGCGAATCCATCCAGTGTGTAGAGGATAACTTCTACTGTTGCCAGCCCTTCCTGCAGCTGCTCGACCATAGTTTCCCATGTGATCCCGGTAATCCTGATCAGGCTGGCCGTGTAGTATTGGGGATAATTTTCCTTTCCCGGTCCGAACTGGTTCCGGTTGATGTCAATATATTCAATACCTGTAACGGTACCGATCCGGTCACGGACCGACAGGTAGAGTTCTTTCTTTGGTGTCATAGTCTTCTTTTTTTCTTTTTACCCATTTTAGGTTTAGCATTGTTGTTGGTTTCTTCTTTTGAAAAGCCAAAGAACTGCTGTGCAAGCGTGACAGCGCGTTCCAGGGTATCGGCAGGGTCATCTCCTGTAGGGATGCCTTTTTCGAAAGCCAGGATAAGTTTCATGAACAACTTAAAATCGGGGCACCTTTCCTCCAATGTCTCATCCCAGAACAGAAGTTTACGAAAGAAGATATTCAATAAGCCAGCTGCGATCCGGTTGTGTTTATCACCATCCTGATGCATCGGGATCGGAATATTGGGGCAATCGTTATCTTCTGCAGACTGAACGATAATAGGTGTATAAACGGCCTGCTGTGCAGCTGTTGCATCAAAGAATCCAAGGGCATTATATCCATTCATGAGATATTTCTTAACCCACTGGGCACGTACCTCCATTGCGGAGTTGATCTCGCATTTCTGACAGAACACTTCAAGGACATAGAGTTTGATCCCCTTTATACCCAGCAATACCCCGGCCTTGTAATCACCCAGTCCGGTATAACTCAAATCCCAGTGATCAAGGATACCGTCCCACACCTGATTTTTAGCAATGCGTACTTTGATGATATCCGTTGCCTTAATCAGCTTACCTTCGTCTATCGGATTATTGAAATCCTCGCGCTGGGAGGTGAAATAATCATCACTTTCGAGAACACGGATAACATCTTCCCTGGTATCACGTTCCGGAAAACTAGGCTCCCAGTCAACACTTTTGTAATTCTCCAGCGTGATATTCACGGTCGCCAGATTGGTTGTGGAATCATGGTAATGTGGGTTATCTTTCCATTTTTCTTCCATGTAATCCAGTATACCTTCCTTCACAATGTAATTGTTGTTTACGATCAGCCGCCCCCTTTTCCGGTGGAAGGCCTTGACCAGGTCACCGGTGATCTTTTTGCCATATTTCTTTACCTGATCGGGCCTGTTTGCACGGTCAATGTCTTCACAGTCATCCAAGATGGCTATATCAGGACGATTTGCACCAAATCTTAACCCGCGAAATGGCTGGTTAAGTCCGAGTCCCTGATAGTGCCTTCTGTCTATTGTTTCAAATTCACCGTCCGCCCAGTCTCCATAACTGATCTGCATACCGAAATCCTTGATAAACCGTTCATTGCTTTCCAGCTGCATCTGCAAATCGCTTAATAAGATCTTAGCGAGCTTTTCGTTCATGCCTATGATCAGCGCAAAGAAACTTTCGTCATTCTGTTTGAGGTGCAAAAGGTTCCCAACGTTTGACTGGATACTTTTGCCGGCACCTCGGAACTTCTTTCTGATCTGCCTGATGTAGGGGTCATGATAGAGCCGGTTATAATCGTCGATGTGAAAACGTGGTGTCCTGGCATCGGCAAGCGCGGTGCTACAGCCGATACCAAAATAGTAGTCGAAGAATTCACCATAATGTTCGGGCATCAGCAGATGCTTGATGCGTTCTTCCTGCTCCTCTGCCGTCTCTTTGACAAGGGTCTGATAAGTCAGTTCCCGGATAAATTTTGATTTGGCCCTATATTTTTCAAGGGCTGCTTTGTATTCGCTCTGGGTCATAACAATGTGTTCAGATATTCATCCTGCAGTTCGCGGATCTCCTTTAGGATTTCCAGTGACCTTTCCCTTTTTTTTGCTTTTGACTTCGCTGTTCTGTCCAGCATAAAATCAATGAATCCATCAAAAGCTTCCATCGTAAAGACAGCCCTTTTTTTTGCGTCATCCATTTTTTCCCAGGCTGCTGCCAGCTTGGAGATATCATCAGGCTTAAATGGCATGGCTTTGCCGGATTTAATTGCGGCGACATTTTTTAGGATCATCGCCTTGATCTCATTTGGTGAGATATTCTGCAGCTGCTTTTCTTCCTCCCAGCATTCATCCTTTGCCCATTTGGCCAATGTCTTTACACCGACCTGAATGGTCTCCATTTCGGAAATCGACTGCAGCGAATATCCCCTGAGGTACATTCCTCTGGCATCGGCCATCTTGCGATCGCGCTGCGTGTTGTTCATGCGGCCTTTCTTTTGTTCCAAAGGCTCTTCAATCTGCTCTTTTGCCATTATTCGGTATATGGTGCGTTAATAATCAATGTGTTTTCTTCGGTAAAGCGCAACTCTTTGACCTTCATCCGGTCGTACTCAAAGTTCCGTTTCGCTTCGATCAGCATCTTGGTTGCATCCTCTCCGCTGAGTATATTGTTGATACCGACTCCCAGTTCCGGGAACTGCCGGTATTCACCTTTCTGTGCGATAAGGATGTGCTTCTGGTGCTGCCTGTCGGAATTGCCGATCACAAGGTCCCCACCCTGGATCAGGATATCGTCGTCAATCAAAAAATCCTGCATTTTTATCTATTGTTTAGCACAAATCTCCACCAATTTAAGGAGGTGATAAAAAGCAGGATCAAGGATTGTATACTACGCTTACAATGATTGTTAAGTTGCTTACAATCATTGATCGCCAATTTTTTTAACGCCCAAAATCGTGTCAATTTTGCTTCATCAACAAAGGAAGATGACACATAAATTCATTGTAAATACCAACGATGTTAATGCATACGGATACCGGGTTCTGACTGAAGGGATCGATTATGTCCAGTATATGAAAAATGCGGTAGTCTATTTCGGACATGACCGTTTTCTGAAAGATGAGAGAGGCAGTGAAGTAATCGGCAGGTGCCTATCTCTGTCCAAAGAAGGTGACAAATTGATTGCTGAAATCGAATTCGATATGCAAGACGATTTCGCGAAAAAGATTGCGGAGAAAGTCGAACGCGGTTACATCCGTATGGCCAGCATCTACGCAGACATTATTTCGACCAGCACTGAACCGTCAGACTTATTGCCCGGCCAATCTTATGAAACGGTCACCAAGTGTAAATTGATCGAGATCTCGATCGTCGATATCGGAGGTAATGACGGGGCGCTAAAATTAAGCCGCAATGGATCTACTGTCCAGCTTTCAAAACTAGAAATTCAAAATCCAAAAACTATGTCCTTTAAAACAATTGCAATCGCACTGGGCCTGATCCCGGATGCGGATGAAAGTGCGATCCTTTCTGAGATCAGCAAGGTGAAGCTCAGTAAAACAACAGCGGAAACACAGCTTGATGCGCTAAAAAAAGAAGTAGAAACAAGCCAGACGCAAGACGCAACGCTGCTGGTTGAAAAAGCGATCCAGCTAAACCTGATCCCTGAGGCGTTGAAAGATGCACAGCTTTCCGCTTTCAAATCTGATTTCAATGGTCAGAAAGTAACCCTTTCCCGACTGATTGCGGAAAAGGAAGGTGAAAACGGTGTTTCCAGCAAAGTAAAACTTGTCAAAGATTTCGTGGCCGGTGGAAAAACAGTACAGCTACAAGCAAAGGAGGGCTATCAAAAAGGAGACTTTGTCAAGTTATCCAAGGAAAACCCTGATGAGCTGATGCGTTTGCGCAACGAAGAGCCGGAAGAATTCAAGGCCTTATATAAGGCCGAGTACAATGTGGAACCCAAATTATAATCTAATCCAACAAACAGAAATGAAAAACAAATTATCCTTAAAGGCAGTTTTTGCCAATCTTTTATTGGCCATGTTGATCGGTACAGCATTATCGTTCGCAGGCTTTAATGCTGTAGCATCCACTGCTGTAGTTTTCGGTGTGGGTACCGGGCTGCAGTTTGTAAAACCGTTTGGAATCAGCGGTGCATTTATCGGGCTTCAGACCGAAATCTGGGTTCCTGGTATCAAGGAAAATCCAGTGCCCGACACGAGTTTTGTGGCGGCCAGTACTGACCTCTCGGAATTCGTTGAAAACAACAAACTCCATTTGGCTGAAGCAGGCGTGGAACCGGGGGTTCATGAGGATTATTTTGAAGGAAACGACGATGACTTACCTTTTGCAACCATTGAAGATATTCCGGGTGAAGTAGTACTGAAAACGTACAGTACTGAACAGACACGTCACCGCCGTTTACAGGAAGTTGAACTGCAGTACAATAGAAAAGAAAGTATCATCAACCGGCATAAAATCAGCCTTGGTAAAAATATTGGTAAACGTGCGGCCTTTGCATGGTCGCCCACAGCCAATAATGCTTTCAATAAAATATTGAAATTGGGTGCGAATGACAGTGTGATCGATGCCCTGATCGATATTCAGTTATTTTATGCACAGCTGGATAAAACAGATGGCCTGAATTTTTGTCTTGATCCGATCCACATGGCAAAAATCCGTAAAGAGAATGTGAAACTTTACAAAGAGATCCTGGCTGAAAAAGGTCAGACTCCTTATGGTTTCAAAATTTATAGCTACACACAAAATCCGATCTACACAGATGCCGGGGTAAAAAAACCTTTCGGGGCTGTTATGGACGCAACAGACAAACGTGCTTCCTTCGCTTGGTGTACAGATGAGGTGTTCCGTTGTTTTGGTGACACAGAAATGTATGCTACCCTTGGAGCGAGCGGCAGTCAGGCGGACACGATATCCTTTGCACAGCGTGCACTGGTTGGGAACATCAGAGCATCGGCACCTAAATATTTGGCAGCTATTTATTAAAAATATTCGGCATTATGAAATCAATTAAAGAAAGAGCCGGTGATTACTTTAAAAGTAATCCCGGCACGGCCGAACTGTTCGGAACTAGCGATGGAACCTTATTTCTTCAAAAACAGCACGCAACTGCTCACGCTTCGACACTGGAAGAAAAAGAAGTGGAAACTTTTAACGAATCTTCTATTTCCACAGCAGCTGCTGAAGAAAAAACAGCGGATGCTACGGGCGGATCCAAAACGGATAAAAAAGCTGACACCCAAAAGGCAACAGCAGCTGCTGGGAAGAAAGCATCTGAAAAAAATACTAAAACTCCAGCGGCTAAAGAAAAGGATCAGTTAGTCACTGATACTGTAGTTGCCGATGATGCTGGACAAAAGCTCAACGCGGATACTTCAGACGAATCAATTGATAAACTGGACTTAAATGGTCAGTCAGAAAATTCTGATCAGGAGCAAACAAGTGGTGAGAATACTTCAGCTGAAATACCAGAAGAAGAAAACAAGGAACCAGATGCAGCTAACTAAAAATTTTAAGCTCGAAGAGTTCGACTGTAAAGATGGGACACCGGTGCCAAAGCAATATTATGGCAATGTGACCAAGCTGGCCAAAAACCTTCAGGTCCTACGGGATTATCTCGGAGTTCCTGTTACGGTCACCGGTTCGGGCTATCGCACTCCTTCCCACAATAAAGCGGTGGGCGGCGTTCCGAATTCCAAACACCTGACAGCTGAAGCCAGCGATATCAATGCAAAAGGTTACACGCCGAGCCAATTGGCTGCTGTAATTGAAAAGTTGATCAAGGAAGGCAAAATGGTTCAGGGCGGTCTGGGAATCTATCCGGGATTCGTGCATTATGATATCCGGGGAACGAAGGCCAGATGGTAACATCAATAAAAAAAACAGATGATAAAATTTATTAAAAAATTGGTTGAAAAGATCAAAGCGATCTTTTCAACCCTTTCACCCGGTTATAAAAGAGCTTTGTCCATCGCTGTTACAGTGATCGATGTGATTTATCAGGCCGTGGATAACCCGGCAACGGATTTTCTGGTATCCCTGACCAGCAACAAAGTGGATGATGCTGCAGTAGCGTGGTTAAGGAATAGACTTCCGGATTTTCTAAAACAGTTCAAGCTGTTCGCGGAAGTGGCCGATCTGACCGATCCGCATGAGATCGTACTCAAAGTTTCGGAGATACTTCAGTCAATGGACTGGGCAGACCGAAACGGTGAGCGGCTGAAGCTCGCAACGGCTCTCGCTATCGAGATCACTGCAGACGGCAAATTGGACTGGGCCGATGCTGTCAAGATTATTCAGTCCATAAAAGATAAAAGCATTTAAGATGAATTTACCCAATATTAAATTTAACATTCAGAATGGCGGGCTGCTCCAGCAGCTGGTCACCAGTGATAAAATTATTGGTGTCGTATTGACGGGCGTTTCTGTAGTGGATAACGTGCAGATCAATACCGCTTATCAGGCTTTTAGTCTTGTTGAGATTGAAAATCTGGGAATCACTGTTGCAGGCACAAATGCCTTCGCATACAATTTTTTCTCGCAGTTCTACAATGAAGCCGGGCAAGGGGCTGAAATATGGTTTATGCTTGTCAGCGACGCAACGACATATACCAATATGCTCGACATCACCGGGCAGTATGCTCCCAAATTACTCGATGCTGCCGGCGGTGCGATCCGTGTGCTGGGTGCGCTCAAAAAGGCTGCGGCGGAACCTGTTATTACAGATGGATTAGACGGAGATGTGCATACTGCAGTAATAAAAGCACAGGCTCTGGCAGATACCTATACCGAACGCTTTATGCCTATCCGTGTGATCATCTCCGGTAATAATTTTTCTGCTGTCGTGGCCGATCTGAAAAGCTACAAGACAACGGAAAACAACCGTGTCGTGATCCTGATCGCAAATAACGATGGCAGCAAAGAGGCTTCCGTAGGTCTGGCACTCGGACGGTTGGCCAGAACTCCTGTACAGCGCAATATCGGGCGCGTTGCCGATGGACCAATTGAAAGCCTTACAGCTTATTTTACCAATGGTGCAAAGGTTGAAACTCTTCAAACTTCCTGGGATGCCATCCACAATAAGGGCTATGTATTCTTGCGTTCGTTTGTTGGTAAAAGCGGCTATTTCTTCACGGATGATGTTACCCTGACCAAGGATACAGATGATTTCAACTCCCTGGCACGGGGACTGGTCATGGATAAAGCGATCATTATTGCCTATGCAACACTAGTTGAAAATCTGTTGGATGAAATCAACGTAACACCCCTTGGTAAAATTCATCCGGCCATCATAAAATCATGGCAGGGACAGATGGAGAATGCACTTTCCGCGATGACAGCTGCCGGCAATATTTCCGGGCAGGAATGTTTCATCGATGAAAATCAAAGTATCCTGAGCACAGGTGTCATGCAGGTTACCATTCGGATACAGCCGGTTGGATATGCCAAACAGGTGGAAGTCAACATCGGTTTTACGACAACCTTAAACAATCAATAGTATGGAGTTTTCAAGCAAGCAATATTCATGGAGCGATATCAGCATCGCTCTGGGCGGTAGGATCCTCGAAGGGATTACCGAAGTGGAATACACGAAAAAGAGAGAAAAGGAAGCCATTTATGGCCGTGGTTCAAATCCGCATTCCATTGGATCGGGAAACAATAGTTATGAGGGAAAGATCTCCATCTGGCAAAGTGAACTGGAAGCAATGATCCAGTCCGCGCCAAATAAGGATGTACTTTCATTATCCTTTGACCTGGTGGTATCCTATGTTCCTGCTTCGGAAACGCCAACAGTGACAGACATCCTTAAAAATGTGGAATTCACTGAATTCAAAAAATCAATGCGTCAGGGGGACAAAAACATGATCGTTGAACTCCCTATCATCTTTACAGAAGTAAAACTGCAACAATAACAAAAAACGAAAAATGAGAGCAACAGACAAACAGATCCAGGAATGGAAATCCAAACATGGCGGAGTTTATATGATTCCGGTAGATGACAAGGTGATATACCTACGTGAACCCAATATCACAGACTGGAAAAGAGCATTCACAGCCATGCAAAAGAATGGTGAAATCGGCTTCACTGAGGAAATGGTGGGCGCGTTATGGCTGGACGGGGATGCGGAGGTAAAAACTGATGATCGTTATTTTGTCCCGCTTGTAAAAGAAATGCCAACATTTTTCAACTATGATGATGCCATTGTGATCAAGGAAGGTGCTAATTACGTCATCACTATCGGTGAAGCCAGCTGCAAGATCAGGATCATCACCCGGGACGACCTTAAAATTGCAGAGCGTAAAAACCCGTCAGGAAAGCCATTTGTGACACAGGAAAATCTGTTTGATATGGTTGTGATCGAAAAGGATGAAGCTTTTGCCGATCGTAATAATGCGGAGCTCCGTTTTCCTTTGTACAAAGCAATTGAAGATCTGCAGAAGCAAAAGATCGCGAGCATAAAAAAGCTCTAATCGACGCGGTGATCGACACCGATGATCCGGAAGCCTATGAATATGGCAATCTGGATTATCGCATCGCGGACGCTTACCTTAGATACTACCTACATATTCAAAACCCCGAAAGGCTATCAGATGAAGAATGGGCAGATCGTTTGCTCGATCTGCATTTCATCCGTCAGTCTGAAAAAAGAGCATCACAGAGTTAACGGATGAACGGATACGATTTTATAATCAGGTTACGAGACCACGCTACAACAGGCATCACCAGTATTGCAAGGGCGGCAGGCGTAGCTATGAACAGGCTCTGGGGTATGAGTCGGGGCATCCGTCGTGTCGACGATGACAGCAGGGCTCTGGGCGGAACTTTGGGGAAACTCAAGGGATTTCTTTTGGCTGCCTTTACAACAGCTGCCATCATGGGTTTTGCAAACAAGGTGATGGAAGCCCGTGCCGAATACGAAAAGTTTCAGGCTGTAATGGCAAATAGCTTTCAGTCCCAGGATGTCGGTAATGCGGCAATGGCGCTGCTCACAAAGTTTGCCGCGGATACCCCCTATCAGCTCAATGAACTGACAGGGGGATTTATCAAGCTGATCAATCGGGGTATTTATCCAACAAAAACGGAACTGACCGAATTAGGGGATTTGGCCAGTTCTCAGGGAAAAGGATTCGACCAGCTCGTGGAAGCGATACTGGATGCCCAGACAGGAGAATTTGAGCGTCTGAAGGAATTCGGTATCAAGGCCAGTAAAGCCGGTGACCAGGTATCCTTGTCTTTCAAAGGCGTAACCAAAACTGTAAAGAACAATGAACAGGCCATAAAAAATGCAATCTTGGAATATGGCAATATGGCCGGGGTTGCCGGATCGATGGACGTTATTTCAAAAACTTTGGGTGGACGTCTTTCAAATTTAGAAGATCAGTGGTGGGGTTTCCTTGTCGCTGTCGGTGGCGAATCAAATGAGGTGTTCGGATCCGTTCTCGACCTGCTTACTTCAGGACTTGGTTTTCTTCAGGAAAATCTTCCCGTTATTTCAAGGTGGTTCAATATTTTATGGACATACATTCAGCCGGTCGGTTCAGCACTGGAAACATTGATCCGGAATATATTCGGTTTTAAATCTGCCGGTGACGCGCTCGATAGTTTTGGGAAGATCATGCGCGGGGTGCTGCTCTTTATCGATGTGTTTACCACTGGACTGATCACGGTCATCAATTGGCTCAGTCCATTTGGCAAAGAGATCGCAGCTGTAGCAGTTGCATGGGGTGTTCTTAATGCCGTCTTTGCGCTGTCACCGATCGGATGGGTCGTGATCGGAATTGTGGCCCTGATCAGTGCGATCGGTCTGGTCACAAAATATACCGACGGATGGGCAAAATCATGGGAAGCCTTAAAGTTGATGTTTCAGCTTTCCTGGGAGCAGATCAAGGCTGACTTTATGCATGGTGTCAACAATTTCAAGCTTGGTTTTCAGCTCATGTACTTGTCCGCTAAAGATGTAGCCCAACAGATCGTAGGGACATTTAGCAAAGTTGGGGATGCAATTGATATGGCCCTGAAAGGTGATTTCTCCGGAGCATTCAAAAAAATCGGTGAAAAGGTAAAAACTGATGCTGCAGGAGAAATCGAAAGGCTTAACAGTGAGGCTGCCAAAAATGAAAAGTTGTATCTCTCGCAGACAGAACAGCGCAAAAAGGGTTTTGACCAGGCAAAGAAAGACTTTGGTATTACGATTGACAAAAACGGGCTTTCAAGGGATTTTGCAAAGTTAAATGACAGTCTGAAGGTTGGCAAGGCAAAGGATACCGGTTCATTAGCTTATGAGGACTTTATTAAAAATGGCAGCAAGCTCGCTCCCGGAAAAGACGGGGCTGATAAAGATGGATCGGGAAAGTCAAAAAAAGGAAGCGACGGGATTGTCGGTGGAGGTTCCAGATTGACAAATATTACAATTAATGTCGCCAAAATGCAGGATCAGATCGTGATCAATACCGTAAACACTGGAGAAGGCGCAAACAAAATGAGAAGTATTATCGAAGAGGAGTTAAATAGATTGATAGGATCAGTTTCAGCAATGCAGACCACATGATAAATAGAGCGACAAATACATTTTCAATACGTGAACTGACTGCGAAAGCACACCTGGGATATATCGGCGCGTCCTTTCCGGAATTTGGAGGATCGGTAAGCAAACAGGCCGCAGCGTTCGCACGCTTCAACATCTTTAACGTAAACGAATCACAGTCTTTGGGCAAACCCTATTTTATGACTTTGACGGTTCAGGCCGGAAAAGAAATCACGGAATTCCCAAATGAACCGTTAGTTACGATCTATTCGCAAAAAACAATTGTCGAAACTCCTACTGTCGGTGAAGAACGTAAAGGTACGGTCAAGGAATTTATAAGTACCGAAGATTATCAGATTGACATTAAAGGAATCATTATGGGATCAGGCACGTATCCTGCTGAAGAAGTAAAGTCCCTGAACGAACTCTATAATAAAAATGAAGCACTTGATGTGGTAGGAAATCTATTTTTTGACCTATTCAACATTCAGCGTATCGTGCTTACAAGCATAAAATTTGATGACATGATGGGACAGCAGGAATTGCAGAAATATACCATCACCGCGGTCAGTGATCAGGACTTCTTCGCGGAACTCAATGAAAGAAATAATTTTTTAAAAGGTTAGCGGCATGTTTGTACTTGGAGGAACTTTTGAAATCGGATCGTTTAAGTTTTCAGCGATCAATGAAATTGAGATTACCAAGTCGGTTGATGATATTTCCGACACTGCAGTGATCAAAATGCCTTCAAAGTTTTTGGTCAAACAGAATGGCGGACTGAAGTATACTGAAGAAGTCATTAAAAAGGGTGATCCGGTGAAAATCACTTTAGCCTACAAAGGAAAATTTGAAAAGGTAGAATTCGAAGGGTATGTTGACCGGATCAAAGCCGGGGTGCCGATGGAAATTCATTGCGTTGATGCGACCTGGTTATTGCGTAGAAAGGAATGTAAGTTCAGCAAATCAAAAACTTCACTGAAGGAAGTTCTTCAGCATATCGTTGAAGGTACGGATTTGAAGTTGGCTGCTAATATTCCTGGCCTTCCTCTTGAGAAATATCTTTTAAAAAATAAGAACGGTCTGCAAGCTCTTTACCAGATAAAAGAGGAAACGTCAATGAGCATTTATTTGAATGATGCCGGTGAATTGTATTGCGGGTTGCAGCAGCTTAACAATATCGGCCAGACTGTTAAGTATGACCTCAACTATAATCTGGTTGAAAACAATTTGGAATTCCGCACTGCGGATGATAAAAAAATCAAGGTGGTCTATGAATCGACTACAAAGGACAACAAAAAACTGAAGGTGGAACTGGGTGATGATGGCGGTGAAAAGATCGAAGTCAAAACCAAGACTATCACTGATCAGGCCACACTGGAACGAATGGCCAAAACACATCTGGAGCGTGCGAAATACGATGGTTATGACGGTGATGTTACGAGCTTTTTAATCCCATATGCAACCCGGGGCATGGCTGCTGAGATAATCGACAAAAAGCATGTCAACCGTCAGGGGAAATATTTTATAAAAAAGGTAGTGACCACTTTTGGAACAGGTGGTGCTCGCAGAAAAGTAAGTATCAGCAATAAATTATGAGTTTAAGGGAAGCATTGAAAAACGCTACACGCCAGGATACCGATACCACGATCATGACCGTGGTATCGGTCGATCACAATAACGGCACATGTGTCTGCAATGATGGCGAGCTTGAGCATACGGATGTAAGGCTATCTGCGATCATTGATGATAAAAAACAAAAAATGTATGTCATTCCTGCTGTCGGATCGACTGTCCTGGTCACACCCATTGAAGAGGATTATACATTACAGTTTGTAAGTGCCGTCAGCGAGGTGTCGGAATTCTATGTCTGTATTGAACAGGTTGTTTTTGATATGGACAAAAATGGATTTCTCCTGAAAAAAGAGAATGAAACACTTCGGTCATTGATGCTCGATCTTTTATCTGCCATCAAGGCAATGAAATTTACGACCAATATGGGACCGACCATCGCACTGATCAACAAACCGGAATTTATTGCGATTGAAAATAGGTTTAAATCATTTTTAAAGGCAGATTAAATGGCACTCAGTAAAACAAGACTAAAAAACAAAATTATTGAAGCTTTCCGGGATGAGCAGAAGGAAGAGCAGGATCATGAAGCGGCATTGGATCGGATAGCAGATAAATTGGCCAGTTGCTTAATCGCTGAGATCAAAGAACTGAAGATTAATTATACCGGAGGTCTAACAGCCTCAAATGTGCCAGTAACAGGCATTATTAACGCCACGATAACATAATATGGAAGAGTTATTAAAATCGATTGCTCCAGAACTGATGACTGCAACTGCCGGCGCGTTTATCGGCTGGTTTTTTCAGCGCAAAAAGCAGAATGCTGATCTACGTGCCAGTGAAATTGAGAATGCAGAAAAGGCATTGCAATATTATAGAAGCATGGTGGATGATCTGGGTGGTCGCCTTACTGAAGCAATAACGGAACTCAGGGCCACTAAACTTACTGTAAAGGATCTGGAGGAACGGGTTGAGGGATTGACAAATGAACTCAAAAAATACAAGCAATTAAATGGAAAGGTGTTATAATGGCTTTTTATCCAGCATTACATAATCAGTCTGTTTTAGACTTTGTGCTGCAGCATACCGGGAGTATATCCGGTGCTGTGGCATTTGCGGTTGCAAATGGTATTTCAATTACAGATGATCTTGTCATTGGCCAGACCTATTTTATTCCCGACGAAATCGATACAGATACTGATATCACAGATTATTATGACCGAAATGACTATGTGCCTGCAGGAGGTGTAGAATTTACAGTGGAACCTGAATTCGTTATTGGAAGAATGGTTATTGAACAAAGTTTTATAGTAAAAGAAAATGGCTAGAAATATCTCACAGATACAGGATGAAATAAAGACAGCGATTCAGGCACGGTCTGAATTAGCTGACTTGACCTCTACGAGCAAATCAGCTGTTTGGCTGGCAATGACCTACGCGATCGCCGTTATTGTTCTTACAGTTGAATCACTTTTTGACCTTCATAAATCTGAAGTAGAAAACACCCTTTCGCTTCTGAAACCTCATACGCAACGCTGGTACAGGGAGAAAGCTAAGTTATTTCAGTATGGTTATTCACTTATTACCGACACTGATGTATATGATAACAGCAACTTGACGGATCAACAGGTTGAGGATGCAAAAATAATTAAATACTGTGCCGTAAATGAAGCAGTGGACGAAAGCAGGCTGATTGTTAAGATTGCCACAGCAAGCAGTACTGGTGATCTGGAGCCAATAGGGCCAACAGAGCTGATTGCTTTTAAATCTTACATGAATGAAGTTAAAGATGCCGGTCTGACAATAACGGTCACAAATTATCTTCCGGACATATTATTCCTGGACATGATCATATTTTATGATCCATTAATATTTAACGGATCAGGTGAGACGCTGCTTGGGGGCACCAAACCGGTGGAAATTGCAATAGACCAATTTTTAAGGCAATTGCCTTTCAATGGCGTATTGCAGCTGAACTTATTGGCTGAGGCATTACGGATGATTGAAGGTGTTGAAATTCCTCATATTGTCAAGGCATCCAGTTGCTGGATCAATCCTTCTATAGGCGGATATGGCGATCCCGTCACTATTGACGTCTATAAAATTCCGGAATCGGGATATTTCAAGGTCAACGATTTTTCACAGATAAAATATCAGGCGTATGAAAAAGGTATATAATGTGGATTTAAAAAAGTTGGTGGTTCTGATATTGCCCACTTTTATGAGAACTGAGAAATTGATCGCTTTCATTTGGTGCCTGATCCTAGGCATCCGAACAGTGCACTTCAAATTGCTGGCCCTATGGTATGACACCGACAAGGAGATGGAAGTAACTCCGCAAGTTTTTAGTCTCAGAAAATTACTGAATGATTATTTCGATTCTGTTAATAGATCAATCCGGATCGAAGATGCAGAGCTCAGTGACCGAACATATATTTTTACTGAAGGTGAAAATCAGCCTGTTTATCTGGACGATGAGATTTTCATATATACTGGAAATGAAGTAAGTGAAGCGACTGGATTTGTGGTTATCGTTCCTGAATCTCTTAACAACACAGCTGAAACAGCTCGCTTAAAAGCAATGATTAATAAATACAAATTAGCAGGTACCAAATACATTATAAGATATGAATAAGGTAAATTTTCAACAACCAGGTGGTTTTCCGATAAAAACAAATACCCTAAATTTTTTACAGACGGCCTTTGGTCAATTATCTAGCCTGGCAGGTCTTGGAGGAGCAAATTACATACTGAATGGTTGTACTGTCGCTGGAGGGAATGTCACGGATGGTACAATCGTTATAGATGGTGAAGTGCTGCCATTTATAGGAGGGCCAAAATTGCAATATGTAGTTATCGAAGAAACAATTGGTAACGACACTTTCAAAGATGGTCTTTCCAAACCTATATTTACAACCCGAATTGCAAAGATGGCAGCAGCCGGAACATTGGCATTTGACAGTCTATCTAAAGTCACCTCGTTGACAGATATGAAAGATATGATCTTCAAACAGGAGATAGCACAATGGTCGCCAACATTTGAAGGAATACAGTCCGGCAGCATTGTCAGCAGTGATTGCAGATATTTCAAGATGGGACGATTTATGAACTTATTCGGGAATATTGTATTTGACTATCCAAATGAAGGACAAACCCTTGCTTCGATATCAATAAAAAATTTACCGGTCTTCGCTGCTCCTACAGATCAATATGGTTTCTGTAATGTAGCACCAAGCAATCTTGACGTGGATATCCGTTATGTAACCTATGTTCATGATCAGCATTTTCTTCGCTTCAATTCCATGTTTGCTAAAGGCATGTATAATTTACGTTTTTCAATCAACATCATCACGAACTAACATGAAACAACCTATATCAAAACTTAAAGAATGGTTTGGCGCATTCAAGATGCCAACAGCGAACCAGTTTGGGGACTGGATCGACAGTTATTGGCATAAAGACAGTAAGATCCCTGCTGCCAATGTGGAAGGATGGACTGACGATTCGGCACTTCCAATTGAGGGAACTGAATTGCCAAATGGCGGCGATAAAAATAAGTACGTAACTGTCTATGGAGGGCCAGCTGGCAAAACCTTTACTTATGGAGAGGAAGACTTTCCTATCGATCCAGATAACCAAGGTACATTATTTTGGACAGCAGCTACACAGAAATGGAAAATACAGGATCAGGTATTGTTACCTAAAGCTCCTATAGCAAATGAGAGCGGAAATAGTAAAACGACTGCAGCAAGTCAAAACCTAGTTTCAGAAACCAGAGATTTAAATTCTTACGAAGATATTTCAGCAATTTTTTCCGACGGTTCAGTAACCGTTTCTCCAGTCGGGACCAATGCCGTTCAATCTGAGTCTGCAACGGTTGAATTTTTGAGTTATCCAGTCACGCAGGGTGACGTTTTTTCAATTAAATCCCTTGGAGGGTCATCGAACAGGGGCTGGGCCTTTCTGTCTACCGATGATAAAGTAATTTCGATATCGGCTCAAGGGGAAGTTAACGACTTGATCACAGCCCCTCCTTTTGCCATTAAACTGGTGGTAAATAATATTAAAACGCAAAAAAACAGGTTTGTCCTCAAGGTAAAAGGGATTAATTCTTTAGCTTATACATTGCAAAAAAAATCAAATGATAATGATAAAAAAGAGATCACAAAACAGTATGATTTTAATAACACCGTGCCTAAGCAATTCTATGCAAGCAATAATGCTATTGTAGAGCAGGATATTACTGGAAATGCCGTATTCAACAGTCGAGGATTGTCACTACCAGTAACAGAAGGCGATTTATTTCAGATTTTCACAGTAAGTTCTAATACTCGGAGGGCTTTTTATTTTACTGATAATTCAGATAATGTACTTTCCTATGCGACTTCATATGGAGATAACATCGATTCCCCGATATGGGCTATTGCTCCAGCAGGAGCAACAAAGATGGATGTCAACCTAATTAATTCATCAGGATACCTAGATACACGTGTTACGCTTGGTTTTAGGGTTGTAAAACTATCTGATTATAAAAACGAGGTTTCAAATAAGCTAAATAAACATTTGCCGGTAATTAACACAATCGGCAAATGTTACGTTGAACTGGCTAAATACAATTCATTATATAATACAAATCAACTAACAATCGATGAGTCCACAGATCGGATTTATGATGAAAGTTTAGCCTCATTGAAAATTGACTGTTCAGAAGGTGATATATTCGCGGTTTGGGGCATAGGTGGCCATACCGGCCGTCTATATTGTTTCGGAGCTGTCAATGGTTCATTGTTCCAGCAGGAACCTCAGTATAAATCTGTCAGCAACGCAAATTTTTCAACAGTACCAGCAGTTATTAAGGCTCCGGCAAGCTCTTCTTTTCTTTATGTCAACGTTCGTATAGACTCATATTTCAACATTGTAAAAATTTCGAAATCATTTTTAGATGTTGTAAAATACAGCACCGATTCTGCTGTAATAGGAATTGATAATAAAGTACAGAGTGCCATCAATACGGCTAACAATGCATTACAGGTTGCTAACAATGCATCAAAAGATGTTGTTTACAATACGTTTAACGTAGGGTCGGGATTCGACTGGTTTTATTCCAACTCTGTGCATAGAGCCGACTATATGCTATCACGCCAAATACTGACAGCAAAAGCAAATAAAATGATCGATCAGAATAAGGTTAACCTTAAAACTCTCGATAATGCAAATGGGGGATCAATTCTGTTTATGCATGATGCAAGTCTCCAATATTATTCGATAGATAGTAGTAACGGCAAGGTATTCTGTTTTTCATTAGCAAACGATGTCGACACCGGTGATAGTGCTACATACATCAATGCATATGTGGTTCTAATTTCAATATCTGCAAATTCCACAGGTGTTTTTAACTCTGAATCTTATAGAAAGGTTGTTGTTGCCAAACACGGTGATGTAATTGATGGAATAACCATCAAAAGTGGGTGTGGGGTTCCAAATTCATATTTAGTTGGAGATACTCTTCATTTGATATTTTCCGCTCAGGGAACAGATAACATCTGGTACGAATTCCATGCTGAATATAATTGTATTACCTCAATCTTGTCGCCAGCAACAAAGTGCAAGATTGGACAAAGCGATATGTCGTGTTCTAATATCGCGGGATATATTGG
Source organism: Sphingobacterium sp. UBA865 (assembly GCF_002295765.1). Lineage (NCBI taxonomy): Bacteria > Pseudomonadati > Bacteroidota > Sphingobacteriia > Sphingobacteriales > Sphingobacteriaceae > Sphingobacterium > Sphingobacterium sp. UBA865. Next base: position 84,209 of record NZ_DBGB01000041.1, read on the forward strand.
GCAAAGCGATAATCAGATGATCAGTATTAATGCATCAATTGCTGAATTGAATGGATATTATTATGCGTGTGTATGTGCACAGACGGCATTCAAAAAAGGGATAATAATCAGAACGCAGGATTTCAAAAATTGGGAATTTGTTGCGGAGCCATCAATTCAAATGAGTTCAAAAGCACAATTTGAGGGTGCTATGGGCTCAATAAATGGGAATCTTTTTTTAGCCCTACGTCAATTGAACAGTGATTATCTGATATTCCTGAAAATGGGGCCAGATGGAGCTGTTCTCGACGAGCAGATTATTCCGGCCAACGCTTCAAGGCCACATTTTTTCAAACGTGGTACTACCGAACTGCATTTGGCATTTAGCGCAAATAGTTTTGGAGGTATACCACGTGTGAACACGATTATAATGCAGGTAGATCCTGTGAATTTAAAGTATTCTATTCCTAAACAGGATGTAGCTTTTTTTGGAAATTATATGTCGATTGCACCTCGTTCAATGAATCTTCAATTTATTTCTTTCACCACAGGCACAACAGGGGTTACTTTATCAAGCATGAACTATGGTCAAAAAAGTACTCAAGACGTTATGACTTCGATAATGAATGTAATTTCTATATAATATCACAGCTCCCTTAGGGAGCATAAATATAAATTTAGCGCAGAAAATGTCAATTTTATGAACGTTTCGTTTTCAAAAAATTGACATTTCGTTTTTGCGTTTATACTAGTAAAAAATAGGCCCATTCGACTTTTTGACCAGCAAATAGTAAAAAAACAGCATAACATAACCATTACATTACTCAGAATCGTAAAATAACTAAAAAACTGAATAATATAGTCGACCCTGTCAAGCTTGGAGGTATGAGCACTTAAGATAAACTGTCCAACAATTGCAAACAAGGTAATCATACCAAGCCTACCAGCAAAAACTGATTTTAATGATTTTTGATTCTCCATAGTCCTATCGGCTTTTACCATACTAAAGATAAAAATTTCAACTGCTATTTGGAATTTTAAATGATCAAATCCAATTCACCCCTACTCGAATCTTAAATCCAGATTGTAAATAATTGCAACGAATTGTAAATGGATTCAGTTTCCTTACTTACAATTATTATTTTTATAGGGTATAAAGTATTGATAAATGATCAGAGTAGCCATTATCGAGGATGAACCCGCGGTACGCAAAGAAATCAGCTATTTAATCCAACAGGAAACTGATGTTGAACTTGTTGGCTGGAGTGATACGGTGACAAATGCTGTAAAATTGATTGAAGAGAAACAACCAGACGTTATACTCATGGATATTCAACTCCGTGATGGTACAGCATTTGACATCCTAAAAAAGCTAATCGCTATTCCTCAGAATATTATTTTCATTACGGCCTACAATCATTTTGCAATCAAAGCCATCAAATATGGTGCTTTGGATTATCTTTTGAAACCGGTCGATCAAACAGAATTAAACGAGGCATTAGAACGTTACCGGCGTAAAAGCGAAAACAATCCCCAATGGATGCAGCGTTTATCAATGGCGCAGGAAGCTTTACACGCCAGCGAACTTCCCGAAAGCATCGCCTTGTCTTCCATACACCATGTACGTATCGTCCCCGTTCACAACATCGTGTACTGCAAAGGAGACGGTCCCTATACTTTTTTCTTTTTAAATGATGGTACAAAGGAGTTAATTTCTAAACCCCTCAAATATTATGAAGAATTATTGCCACCGCCCTATTTCTTACGCACCCATCAATCGTATCTTGTTAATAGGTCACATATTTCTGGTGTCAATCGTTCCGAGTATATTGTCTTAAAGAACAAAGAGGAAATTCCGATTTCATCACGCAGAAAAAACTCGATCTTAAATCAGCTGTTCCCTGAAAAATGAGCCTATTGAACCGCATTTTCCCTTGGCTGCTACTGTCTTTGTTTTCGATCGCTTGCGCTCGAAAGAATGACGCACTGTCGCCCGATCATGATGCTATTGCCGCAGAGATTAAAACGCTGGAGGACCAAAGATTAAATGCAGCAAATGGGGATTCCATCAAACTTGCCTGGTTAAAGTTAGACCAGCATGCCACCGTAAAAAAAGACACGGTACTCGCTGCCCGTGTAAAATATTATCTAGCACGACTCTATGCTATGAGTGGCCAAGATTCGGCTCTTTTTTTTGTTCAACAGGCGCTCGAACTCATTGAACCCACCACCGGAAACGCTAAATACAAAGCTCTTATTTACAATGGCATAGGAAATATCCGCAGCATAGAAGCAAAACAACGCGAAGCGGGCTATTATTACAACAAAGCCGCCACGATTGTTTTGTCGGATACCGCATCAGGATTGTCAACCGAAGCGAAATCAGCGATATTACTGTCCGCTGCCCAAAACAACTTGAGCTCCTTTCAGTATAACCTTGCAGAAAAAATGAATCGTTCGGTACTCCCCCTAATTGATTCGCTGCCTGAAGGACACATTAACCGACAACGCGTATTGGTACAAATGATCCAGACGCTGAATACTTTACAGCGGCCAGCAAAAGATATTGCCCCCTTCCTTCATCAACTCGAAGAATTACATGCCAAAAATCCAGACAAATACAACATTAGTTTTCTATATGATTCGAAGATCCAATACTATGAAACGGCTAAAAAACCGGACTCCATTTTACATTATGAGTTGCTAAAAATAGCGATAGATGAACGTTTGCACCAACAAACAGCGTCCTCTATATTGATGAACAATTTATTCGTAGACTACAGTAATGTTGCCGCAATCTATGTTTCATTAAATAAGCCGGCCTTGGGAGAAAAATTCATCCAAAAAGCCAGCAAACTTAAAGCGCAGTTTCCAAAATTAATCTTTCCAAACAACGAAATTACATTTCAAAACAGTCTAGCAGCCGTCTATCGCTTGCAAGGAAAAAATAAAGCCGCAATAGACGTATTGAATCATCTTGTGCAATTACAAAGGGGTATTTACCAATCGGAGAATACACAAGCGATCGCAGAAATGAATGCCCTATATCAACTCCAGGCGAAGGATCAATCTATTCGAATACTGAACGAAAATATCAAGATCAATAAACTCCAGCTACAACAAAATCGTTTAGGGCTGATCATATCCTCGCTCGCGGTTATTTTATTGATCATCATACTTTTCTTCCTATATTACAGTTTTCGCCAGCGCCGTTCCATACAAGAGAAAGAAAAGGTCTTGTTGCAGCAGCAGTTGTTGCGCACACAGATGGAACCGCACTTTATTTTCAATACCCTTTCCGCTGTACAGAGCTTCATGCGCCTGGATAAGAAGGAAAATGCCATCAAATATTTAAATCGTTTCAGTCGACTACTACGCAGCAATCTCGAATTAAGCCGTGAAAACCTTGTTCCATTAAATGAGGAACTGGAAACCTTAGAAAACTATTTGATCTTGCAGCAAATGCGTTTTGAAGATGCCTTTCATTACCATATCACACAACCTGAAGATCAAGATTTAAGTGCGGTCATGCTACCACCAATGCTCATACAACCCTATGTTGAAAATGCAATTCTGCATGGCATAAACCTCGAAACGGGCGATGGCAGTATCGACATCCAGTTTACGTTATCTGAAGATATCCTACAGGTGACGATTAAAGATAGTGGTAAAGTAAATCCAGACATTCCTGTAATTACCCATCGTTCACTCTCTGGGACCATCAGTCGTGAACGCATGCAGCTGTTGGGCAAGAAAGCAAGTGTACAGATCACCAAAAACCCAACTGCTGGTACCACAGTCATCCTTCATATACCAGTGACATATTAATGGCAAACAAAGGAATATTTAACGTCCTTTCTAGGTTCTACTGCAGTGAAAATTTCAGGAAAACAATACAGAACTTGCAAGACAACACGTATTTCAACAGAAATCAGAAAAAAGAACCATGTTGAGCCAAATTTCGATACCGTAAAATACGGGATATTGAAACGCATAACCCTATAAACAAACGGCGAGCAATTCTTTAATTGCCCGCCGTCTTATTAACTAAACACAAACTAAATATTTCATTGTGGACTCCCGTCTCCTACTCATTTTCCTCATTTATTTCTGTTTCATGATATCCGCTAAAAGTTTCATGTAAAAACCTCCAACAACACTACGCGCCTTGAAGTTTTCGCGGATCCCCGTAGTCGAATCATAAAAATCATTTAATGGGACACGGGATTCCGTTTGAATCGCATGATTATAGACTGGTTTTATCAAAGCTTCAAATGCTTCTCTTGATGGAGCAAATGATGCCGTCCAAAGAATCCAGTCATTTTTTGTGTACGCTTTACGGCTATCCAATGGTATGCCGAATCTATTTTGCTTGGTCAGATAATACTTAATTTCTGTATCATACACTTTCTGTGGAAATAGATTCAATCCCAACACTTTGTCCCAGATCAAATTATATTTTTGACTCCAGGTATTTTTATCATCAAATGTCAGTGCATAATGATCACCAGCATATGCCATTTCCATCCATTTCGGAACCATTTCCTCGGCAATTGCACGGTATTTTTTTGCTATTGCGGTTTCACCAATGGCCTCCGCTAGCTGCGCATAACAAGCAATACCAACGATAGCCTTAACAGATAAATTGGCATTTCGTGCAAGGTGACCGGCAAAATCATCTGTACATAGCTGCGTTTTAGGGTCAAAACCATCTTTAACGAGATAATCTACCCATGTTGTCAATGTTTTCCAATGCTTCCTGGCATAGTCAGCATTCCCTTGCACTTTTGCGATTGCAGCAGTTAAAATAATCATATTGCCCGATTCCTCCACAGGCATAGGTTCACCATAGGTTTGACCATTGGCCAATGGATACGTACCCAAATCGTGCGCTGCCCAAGGATAGGGATATTTACCGCTCTCACTAAAATAAAATATTCCACTTAACATCCCTTTCAACAACTCCGGATTATAGATCAGATACAATGGCGCTGAAGGATAAGTGACATCGACCGTATTGATGAATCCGCCACTATTATTTTCTTTGGAAAGCCATAGTAGTTCGTTTTGTGGACTTTTCACCAAGGTATGTGCTGCAATACTTTGACGATAAGCGAGAACGCTAAGGTGTGCATACTCTTTTCCACCCGATTTTAGCGCATCTGCATACACTGTTTTGTCGAATGCCACGCACTTATCGAGTACCTTACGATACTCATCTGCAGCCAAAGTCAGCTGATTTTCCATCGTTTCTTTACCGGAGTTGTTCCACCATGGTCTCAAATTATTTTTGAAATACTGAATCGCATAAATTTCATCGTACCCAACCTCTACAAAACGTTCCTCCACTTTCGCCCCCACATTGCCAAATGGAATGACCGTGTTCAGCGCAAGTGATGTCCCCTTAACAGTTTTTACCGATGTCGTTGTTCCCTTTCTAAAGGCGTCTACGGCTCCGCCTCTCGGACTAATAAACTGTTGCGTTTTATCCCGCTTCGGCGCAGCAACATAAAAATACCCCCAGTCTATCCGCATATCATCGGCCCCTTTCTGCAGAATAGGCTGTTCGACCGTTCCCGTCTTTAGTACAGACAATTTTGCCGTCTCATATTTTTCGGCGATCACCTCCTGTGAAGGTTTATACACCGCAATATTTGTGGATGCACTTAGAAAAACTTTAACCGCATGCTGCTTGCCATCGTTTGCTTTGACGTTATACGTGATATAGCTTACCGGTCGAGCCAATAAATTCAGATCATCCATAAGCAAAGGCGACGTAAAAGTTAATTTTAGATCAACCTTACCTGCCTGAAAGTTATAAACCGTACGCGTCGCTGTTATTTCTACATCGTTTTGCACGGCTTCTTCAATCCGTGCCCCACGCTCTTTAAGCCTGTCAACCAAACCAAAATCGAGATAACGACCGCCAGCACTATTCTTCAAATGGATGGCAATATTATTTTGCCCAGCCTTCAAATTCGTCTTGTCAATCGGTATATACTGAAAGTTGTTGGTCCAACCTACTTTTTCGTAAACCTTCTTCCCATTCAAAAATACGTCTATATTATCATCATGATTGAGTTTTAAAAACAACTCATTAATACCCTTCGGATCCGCTACGGAAAACTCGCGTCTCACCCAGATATCGTCCGATTTCCAAAGGGTTTTTACCTGCTTCTCGTCATCACCTATGGGTGCAAGTCCCGATTTCCACGTATCCGTATTATAAGCGTAAGATTCCCAGCCACCTTGAGGTTTTGATTCTGTATACTGTACCGTATAAGATTTATCTTCGGCAGTCGGTAGAATAACCGCATAACTCGGTTCCTCTTTGCCAAGAAAACGATAAATATGACCATCAACATCAATTAAGCCCAACAGCGAATGATCAGCGTCTGTCCAGTGCTTTGTTGTCGATGCATGAAGCTGATCTGTCATTGACCATATACTAAAATTGGGGTTGTGTGTAATCAATGGATAAGCCGGAGCTTTGCGTTCTTGGGCTTGTCCATCTAAAACAGTGGAAACACAGGCTACAATAACACAGAGACCTATCTTCCCAAGTTTGTTCATTGCATAAATAGATTTTTGAAAAGGTTTAATCATATTTTTTAGATAAAATTAGCTATACAGTTTTTCGTATTGAGCATATGCTCAATCGTTTTAACAAAGAAAGTCGGAATAAGTTAAATTCAGCTGTCGCATCGTATCATTTTACCTTCAATTTATATCATATTTGACGATCTGCCGTCTAATCGAGATAATTATTATCTTTGAGAACCTGTCCGATCGTTATGCGCAAAATAACCTAGTAAACATCGGCATTCAATTTTACCAATAACACGATGAGAAGTATTTACGTTTATTTCTTAATGACTATATCTTGTCTATTTTCAACGAGCGCACCGCTTTATGCACAAGAAACAGATTCGGTCAATAAAAAAGAATTGGATCTAAGTTCCCTACTGAACGGAATTAGACAACAGCAAATTAATGATTCTCTTGAACGGGTAAAGCTTCAGCATGAAATTGCCGATCTTAAAAGTCAAAATAGCCCCAAAAAAGAAAATTTAAAACAGCAGCTGAATGAGTTTGACGAAGAAAATAACCTTCGGAAGCAGCAGCTGAAAGTTAAAGTAGACTCCATCAAAAAAAACACAAAAAGATATGCGGTCGCGCCATTTCAGGATACGCTATTCTATATCTATAATAAACTTGGATCATCATTAGCCAAAGACCGCGCCTACAATGTGGTCAGCAGAATCCATAATCTATATGAAGACGATTTTGTGAAAGTAGATTCCTTTAAAATCGAAAACAGCGAAATAAGTGCCGACATCGTTTATAAAGATCTCGTCATAACTTCCGTCACAGAACTCGATGCCCTTCTTGAAGGAAAAAGCAAAGAAGAGATTGCGGCAAACTACCTAAAAAGAATTCAGGATTCAATCAAAACGGAACGTGCTGATAACAGCATTACAAAACTTCTTACGCGTATTGGGCTTGTATTTCTCATTCTAGTCGTTTTTTCGATATTGATTCTATTGATAAACAAATTGAAAAAATATGGTACGCGACGTATATTGACAGAAAGAACACAGCGGATCAAAGACATTAAGATCAAAAATTACGTCCTTGTCACCTCCGTACAAAAAACACGGATGTTTATTAATGCCATAAATATCTTACGTTGGGGCTTGATCGTACTCATTGCCTTTATCATGCTGCCGATTGTCTTTAGTGTCTTTCCATTTACACAGAGCTGGGCATCCAATCTCATTGGACTTTTTACAAAGCCCCTGAAGACTGCAGTTTTGGCCATTTGGGATTATATTCCCAATCTGATTACTGTATTTGTCATACTCGTTGTCATGCGGTATGCCGTTCGATTCATAAAGTATATTTTTAGCGAAATTGACAAAGGCAAATTAGAGGTCAATGGTTTTCATCGCGATTTTGCCATGCCAACCTTTACTATTGTTCGTTTTCTGCTCCAAGCCTTCACGCTGGTGCTCATATTCCCTTACTTACCCGGCGCAAATTCAGATATCTTTAAAGGAATATCCGTATTTATTGGTGTTTTGTTCTCTTTAGGGTCATCTTCTGCGATTTCCAATATCATAGCGGGGCTTGTGATCACCTATATGCGTCCTTTCCGTATCGGAGACCGTATCACTATCGCCGACAAAACGGGCGTTGTTATCGAAAAATCCCCCCTGGTAACCAGGCTCCGAACGATAAAAAATGAAGAAATTACCATTCCCAATTCCTCGGTACTTTCGGGAAATACCGTCAATTATTCGACATTCTCTGAGGAAGGAATCTGTTTTCAGGTGGAATTGACAGTCGGTTATGAAGAACCTTGGCAACGTATACACGAATTACTACTGAACATACCGCCGCGAATAAAAAGAGTCAACCTTAATCCTGCCCCATTCGTCTTGCAAAAAAAATTAGACGACTTTTATGTTTTATATGAACTGAATGTCTACATCGCTAGATCCGCGGAAATTGAACTGGCAAAATCTGAAATTTTTCAGTTGATACTCGATGATTTTTTAGCGGCAGGAATTGAAATGAATGGTCCACACCTATTTGCCAAGGTTGATCATGTCCAGCAATATAATCCAAAAGCACCCAACAATTCGCACGAAAACGAACTTTAAAGCTTGTTTCCATGCGTTGTATTTTATAGATCAATTGCTGCGTTCAGACCGGACTGAACGCAGTAATTGATCAACAGCAGGAAGCAGGTTAACTAAAGATTCAAAACATAGATCAGCTCTTCTGCTTTGACCCCATCAGGCCAAACGACATCCCTTGAATGTGTATACGCAAAGTTAAACGATTGATTTGCAGCTCGCGAGGCTTCGTTACCAACCCGATGAGATACCGTAATCCGGAGGCAGCCTTGTTCACGTGCCCATGTTATACGCGCTTCATAAAACAAGCGGGATAAACCCCGGCCTCTATGGCCTTCCTGAATGAAAGACGCGATCAAAATCGCATTTGATTCATCCGCCCGATCCAACACGACACCGGTCAGCCCAATCAATAAATCTTGGTTATAAAAACCGAATATCGCACACTTGGGATTGCCCAGTAAGGCCATCCACTCGGCATCACTATAAGCCGCTTCCTTTTGATAATTGCTACCGAACACCTCAGGAGCAGAAGATAAGGCCTCCAGTCTTATCTTTTTGTATTGCTGCCATTCTCCTATTTCTAAACGTCTTAGCTCATATTTCTCCAATTTTGGCGTCTTTTTTTGCTTATCTTTTAACGTAAATATACTTAAGCAAGCGCAATAAATGAACACTGGACCAGCTACATTATTCAATTTGGACTAGCTCATTTGCACCCATTGGCCGTAATTTTGAATTAAATCAAGAAATAGCTATTTGCATGTATGTACCCAAACATTTCCAGTTCGAAGATTACGCAGAAAAGGTTGAATTTATGCAACAATATAGTTTTGCCACCATCGTATCGGTTAAAGAGGGGATTCCAATAGCAACCCAGCTCCCCTTCCACATCCGTACAGATAAAGATCAGCTGCTTTTAACATCACACTTCGCTCGCGCAAACGAACAAGCCAATTATATCGAAAATACACCGTCATTAGTTATTTTCTCCGAACCACATGCCTATATCTCGCCACAACACTACGAAAAGAGGGAAAGCGTGCCAACCTGGGATTACATCGCTGTACATGCCTACGGCCTTGCATCCATCCTTACAGACGAAAAAGCAAAAAACAAGGCCTTAGAACAAATGATCCTCAGTTATGATGAAGACTATCTAAAGCAATGGAACAGCCTCTCCGATCGTTTTAAAAGTGGTATGATGCAGGGTATCGTTGCCTTCGAACTTGTCGTTACAGATTTACAGGGCAAAAAAAAATTAAGTCAAAATAAAAGTGAAATAGAAAGACAACGTATCCGCGATTTTCTGGAAAATAGCTATAATGAGCTCGAAAGAAATATTGCCGCAGCAATGAAAAATGGATCAATAAATAAAGAAAAAAAATGAACACACACACTGATATAGAAATCTCACGGGTAAAACTAACAGATATTGACCTGCTGCAGCAGATTGGAAAAGAAACATTTATCCAGACCTTTTCAGACACAAACACCGAAGAGAACATGAAGACTTATCTAACGGAAGGTTTTGCAAGAGAAAAATTATTGGCCGAGCTCTGCCATGATGAGTCTGAATTTTACTTCGCCGTTTTAGAAAATAATGTTATCGGTTACTTAAAAATAAATACCGGACAAGCGCAGACCGAAAACCAAAGCCTACAGGCATTGGAAATTGAACGCATCTATGTTCTACAGGAATTTCACGGTAGAAAAGTGGGGCAGCTATTGTTCGAGAAAGCACTAGCCTTAGCTCAAAAAAAAGCAGTTTCATTTATCTGGCTTGGTGTTTGGGAAAAAAATTCCCGCGCGATCAATTTCTATCGGAAAAATGGGTTTGTGGCATTCGACAAGCATATATTTCAACTGGGCGACGATAAGCAAATCGATATTATGATGAAAAAAACAATACAACTGCAACATGGATGAGTTTATTACAGAGAATATACGCATTATACAACAGCGTATCGACAAAGCGTGCAAAGCAAACCAGCGCGACCCACGCGAAGTAAAATTATTGCTAGCGACTAAAACCGTACCTGCCGAACGTATCGAAATCGCACTGCAAACTGGTCAAACCTTAATTGCCGAAAATAAAGTACAGGAATTAAAAGACAAATTTGAGTATTTAAATACTATTCCGCATGTTAATCATTTTATTGGCCACCTGCAAACCAATAAAATCAAGGATCTGCTTAAATACAACGTATCCTGCATCCATTCAATCGATCGTATAGATCTTGCCGAAAAATTGCATCAACGACTTTTAAAAGAAGATAAAACCATGGAAGTGCTCATTCAGGTGAATACTTCCTTTGAAGAGAGCAAGTACGGCGCTGCTCCAGAGGAAGTGATCGATCTGGTTCAGCAAATAGCAACGTTAAACACACTAAAGATTAAAGGATTGATGACGATAGGTCTATTGAGTGCCGAGGCCGAACAGGTGCGAGCCTGTTTCAAATTGCTTAGACATATTCAACAACAAATTATAGCCCTAGCTATTCCTGATGTATCGATGAAAGAACTGTCGATGGGCATGAGCGGGGATTTAGAAATAGCGATAGCGGAAGGTGCGACGATTGTCAGGGTAGGAACGGCAATTTTTGGACAGCGTCCTACTCCAGATAGTTATTACTGGAACGAAAACCGATAACATAAAAACCAATGCGGATACATTTTATACAACACGAAGTTTTTGAAGCACCTGGAGCCTATTTAGCCTGGGCAGAAAAACAACAGCATGAGGTCACCTTTTCCCAGGTCTACCGACAGGACCTTCTGCCAGACGAAATTGATTCCGTCGATGTATTGATCATTATGGGCGGACCGCAAAGCCCAGATTCATCCCCTTCCGAATACCCTTATTTTGACGCTAAGGCCGAAATCGCCTTTATCCGCCGATGTATTGATGCAGGCAAGGCAGTTGTTGGTATATGCCTGGGCGCACAACTGATTGGCGAAGCGCTATTGGCAAAGTATGAACATAGTCCACAAAAAGAAATTGGGGTTTTCCCCATCACGCTTACAGCGGCAGGAATAAACGACTCCAAAATAGCGCATTTCGGCAGCCCGTTATCGGTTGGACATTGGCACAACGATATGCCTGGACTTACCCCTGAAAGTGAAATCTTAGCAAGTAGCGCCGGCTGCCCTAGGCAAATTGTGCGTTATACAAATCTCGTTTACGGATTTCAATGCCATATGGAACTCACGGCTGAAGTCGTCCGGCTATTGATAGCTTCAGAAGAAGATCTCCTTCTCCAAAGCCAATTGCACCAATTTGTGCAATTACCCGACGTAATTCAGGCTTATGATTACAACGAAATGAACAATAAACTTCATACATTTTTAGATTTACTTGAATGTGCATACAGGAGAAGTCTGGTCAATAAATGAGCATAACTGTTTAAATGAGGCCATAAAAATTCATACAGGTAATTCATTAGTTGGATAAAAAATCGTAGATTTGATATTAACACAAAGAACTATTGATGGACCTAAGACGCAGTAAACTTCAAAAAATGGGCTATGTCGCCCTTCTGGCATTTCTCCTGTACAGCTGTGTTTCCCAAAAAGAAAACAAAAAACTGACCTGGTATCAACATCAGATTATCGAGCAGCTTGTTCCGGAAACTGATTCCAGTTACAGAGTGCAAATTGGTATCATGGCTGCTACCTTCTGGCTAGATAATCAAGATGGTCAGCTGACCAAAAAATTGAATCTCCTGCAACAGAGCTACACGCAACGAAATAAAGTCGACGTCGCTGTTCAGCAAGGTACCAACAAAATCATTCGCGTCACCAAATCAGAATAGAGCACGCTCTATCTAGGCAACACAAATGATTTTGGCACCACCAATACTTCAATTATAGTTCATATCCTAGGCCCACACAAATCATCCACTACACATGTTGTTTGCTATCTTCTCAATAAGGTCCGGACAGACCACATGGTAAATTAAGCAATCTTATTCATTGCTATAATTTGAGGCGTTTCCTGTAATTTTTCACCAGCCACTTTTCCAAATGCCACAATATAAGGTTGTTGATTATGCGCATCCAAGCCCGCTTGATCTTCCCAGATTTCATAAAATATAAATTGATTTTCATCACTGTTTACCTGGTGCAGATCATACTGTATACACGCTTCTTCTTTCCTACTTGCCTCGACCATTTCTAACAATAATGCCAATACTTCTTCCCGATGTGCAGGAACTGCTTTTAAAATTGCGGTTAAATATACCTTCATGTTATTGATTTTATTTTGGTAATTTACTCTTTTCATCGCAATAACGCCATGGATAAAGCGATTTATCGATCAATAAATTTTTAGTTCAACGTAGTTTCCAAATGGAAGACCTCTTCCAAATATTGTTTATATTCCTTTTCGTAATTGTCGACACGTTCTTGAGATGCCCCCTTTTCCATATCATGAAAATGGAAACTTCCCAGGTGTTCCAATCCTGCAAACTGATTCATCTTATGAAAACCGAATAAAACACCGCCATCAACTGAATGCTGATCAAAAAACTCATTTTCCATTGTAAATGCTGTCTCAGGGGCATTCCAGCTCGAAGTCACCATGTATTTTTTACCTTGCATCAACCCCCCGGTGCCGTAATTAATTGCCGGATTCTTACGCGATCGACCATCACTCTTATAGATACCGTTGTTGTGGCCGGCCGTAAAGACTTCATCGATATAAAGTTTCAGACGATTCGGAACCTGGAACCACCATACAGGAAAATGGTAAACGATAATGTCTGCCCATTTAAAATTTTCAACTTCAACCATTGGATCAAAATCATCATTGATATTGGTAACCCTTGTTTCAAATCCATTTTCAGCCAATGTTTCAACGGTCCAATTTGTTATTGTAGTATTAAAAGAACCTCCCGAGTGTGCGAATTTCTGTCCGCCATTGATAATAAATATTTTCATCTCTATAATTTTTATTATTGATAATACAAATTTCTATCATATTTTTAAATCATACAAATAATTTAAATTGTATATTTGTATCATAAAAATAATAACTATGAAATGGAACTTAGAATGGCTTCGTACATTTAAGGCAATCTATGAAACCGGAACATTATCTGCAGCTGCACAGGAATTATTTATTTCTCAGCCGGGGGTAAGCTTACATCTGAATTCCCTGGAAGCATTTACGGGGCACAAGCTTTTTGATCGCTCTGCGCGAAGAATGGTGCCGACCGAAAAGGGGAAAATCTTGTATAACTATGTTATTGATCCGCTTAAAAAACTAGAAACCGGTGAACAGCATTTTCACAAACGGGCATTGGACGAACGTATAACGATCAGTATCGGAATGTGTTTTGAGACCTTTCAGTACACCCTCGAAGAACATATTGCCCAGCTCCCCTTCAATTTAATTATCAAATTTGGAGAATATCCGCAGATGCAACAGGATCTTGATAATGGTTTATTGGATCTTATTATTACGCCTCAAAAAGGAAACCAACAGAATCTACAGTATGAAGCTTTTTCAAAAGAACGTATTGTCTTGATTGCAGGGTGTCAGACGGATACATCCACACTGGAAGCACTGCTGAGTGCCAATAAAATTAAAGAAGCAGCTCAACTCCTTAAAAAACAATTATGGTATAGCACGGCTGCCGATATGGATCATTTAAAAAACTACTGGTCAACACACTTTGGCGAACATCCAGACTTTAGCCCCAATTATATTGTTCCCAATATTAGCTCCATCATACGCTGTTTGAGCAACAATACAGGCTTTTCGATTGTTCCTGACTTCCTATGTGCTGAAGCAATTGCATCCGGGAAAATAAAACTAATCTGGGAAGGGACATCGCCTGTCGAAAATATCCTTTACTTCGGAACTAGAAAGAAAACCATGTATCAGGAAGAAATTGGGCAGTTGGAAACGCTGTTAAAAGAGAAATGGTAGTTCACCGGGCTATTTCTTGCCGATGGCCCGATTTACCTTACTGGTGGACCATTTTACTTAAAAACTCGGGCGTAACGCCAATATATGCAGCAACTTGTTTCTGCGGAAGACAGTCGATCAATGTAGGATAACGTGTACAGAACTTTTCGTAACGTTCTTTGGCAGCTAGACGGAGATTCTCCATCGATCGACTTTGATAATAAACCAATGCATTTTCGGCAAGTATCCGAAAATAGACATTCAGTTTCGGAATCTCCTGATAGAGTCGATGCAGATCGACTTTGGAAATCATCCATACTTCAGATTCAAATACCGCATCGATGTATAAACTTCCGGGTTTTCCCGTCACCAAACTATACATATCGCCGATCCACCAACCCTCGGGAGCAAACTGTTGAATATATTGAAAGCCGTCTTCATCCACGCAATAACTTCTTAGACAACCCGAAGCGACAAAAATAGCATACCTGCTCAGATCGCCCTCCAACAGCAAATATTGTTTCTTCTTCACTTTTTTGGATTTCACAACAGCCAATAGGCGTACGATTTCATCTTCCGTGAGGTCGATCTCTTTCTGAATACTGTCCAACAATAGCTGTTTGTCCATAAATTAAAGGATGATACAGAACAAACATAGATAAATTGATGTTTGTATCCAAAAAAATAGACAAGCAGCGCCTTTTCTACGAAGGGAATACGCTTAGCTCTTCTAAAAGAAATACGTTTTGTTCTTCGCCGAAAAGACGCATAGGATACTTATATATTTACGGATGGCCGTCCCGAAGCAATGGTATGCGCTTCCTTCAAGACCTCCGAATAAGTAGGATGTGCATAAGACACTCTTGACATACTATCGGCGGTGATTTCATATTCCAAGCCCAAAACACCTTGAGCGATCAGATCGGCGGCACGTGCTCCAATGATATGAACTCCCAATAGTTCGCCATATTTTGGATCGGCCAACACCTTTACAAAACCTTGCGTATCCATCCCCGCGCGGGCACGGGCATTTGCGGAAAACGGGAATTTCCCAATCGTATACGTTATACCCTTTGCTTTGAGCTCCTCTTCTGTTGCGCCAACGGAAGCCACTTCGGGCCAGGTATAAACCACACTTGGGATCCGATCGTAATGTATCTTTGGTTTTTGGCCGTCCATATGTTCGACAACAAAGATTGCTTCCTCTTCAGCTTTATGAGCCAGCATTGCCCCACCGATCACATCGCCAATAGCATAAATGTGGGGAACGGCCGTCTGTAACTGCTCGTTAGTAACGATCATACCTCTGGTGTCTAGTTGAACAGCTGTATTCTCCAAACCAAGCCCCGCTGTAAATGCTTTCCGCCCGACAGCGACCAAAATATAATCCGCCTGTAACTGCTGCTCGTTACCAGCTCGATCTTTAAAGAAAACGTTTGCCGCAGCGCCTATATTTTCGGTTTTGTAAACAGCCTGTTCAAGCAGAATTTTAATGCCATCATGCAGCAGTATCTTTTTCAAGGCATCCCCCAATTCATGATCCATATTGGCAAGGAGACGATCGGCATATTCGATAATAGTGACCTCACAACCCAATCTATTGAATATGGATGCCATCTCAACCCCAATTACACCGCCGCCGATAATAACGATTTTATCTGGCTTCTCTTGCAAAGACAACGCCTCTGTTGAGCTGATTATACGTTTTTTATCTATGGTTACTCCCGGAACAGTCGCTGGTTTGGAACCCGTAGCGATGATAAATTTCTTTGCTCCAAGCGACAGCCGCTCCCCCGCTGATGTAGCAATCTCCACCGTTGAATTATTGAGAAAAGAAGCCGTTCCATGGATCACCGTAACCTTATTCTTTTTCATCAGGAAATTCAGCCCCTGCGTATTTTGCAACACCACTTTATCTTTACGCGCATACAGTCGATCAAAGTCCACCGATAGTCCCGCTACCTGAATCCCGTGTGCAGCAAAATGATGCTGTGCTTCATCATAGTGATGCGTACTATCCAAAATTGCCTTTGTGGGAATACAGCCCACATTGGTACAGGTACCACCCAATGTATCATATTTCTCTACAAGTGCGGTTTTATACCCCAATTGGGCACTGCGAATCGCCGCAACATAGCCGCCTGGGCCAGACCCAATGACAACCAAATCATATTGTTCCATATACGAACTATTTTTAGTTAACAGAATTATTCACGACCAAAACAGGTCTTAGAAGTATGCCCCGTATAGTTGCCACCATCCAAAAGGCTACGATAAAAATTTCAATACATACGCCAATCATAACACAAAATAAAATACCAAAAGGTATATTTAAAAAAAACAGAAAACACCGTACTATACATAAATATTGGATTTCATTAAAATCAGTACAAACCTACAAATAAAATACCAATCAGTATATTATTAATAAAAAAAATAGATCAAAAATAATAATATGAAAGTCAATTCTACGCAGAAGAGATTGTGCTTATGTTTAGGATAAAGGGATATTTTTTAACTTGCTTTCAGATTAGCACCAACAGCGTCAAACGATTATTTTCAAATGAAACAGCATAATTACATCGCCACAATTACGTGGACAGGAAATCGCGGCAGCGGAACCGATCATTATAAAAACTACGAAAGAAGCCATCGCATTAGCATTGACGGCAAAGCTGAGATTGAAGGTTCTTCGGATCCAGCGTTCCTGGGAGACCCCAACAAATACAATCCCGAAGAGCTATTGCTTGCCTCCCTGTCCTCCTGCCATATGTTATGGTACCTGCATTTCTGCTCGGTCAATAAAATTATTGTAGCAGAATATGTAGACCATGCAACAGCGATCATGCTTGAAGAAGAAAGTGGAAAAGGCCGTTTTAAAGAAGTTACGCTAAATCCTTCGGTCCGGGTAAAAGATTCAACGATGATTGCACAAGCCATTGAATTACACCAAAAAGCAAGTGAATATTGTTTTATTGCCAATTCAGTAAACTTTCCGGTCTTGCATAAACCCAACGTCAGCATCAGCACATCCAGCTAAATGAATGAACTTTCTTCTTCACATGATATGCTGCGACATGATATGCTGTGAATTGACAAGAACGGCGATACATGATCGAACTACTTCATAGCTTAGCGCTATTTATTGGCTAGCCGCTCCTGTAACTCGCGACGGAAAGTAATCCCGACCGGTAGGGACGTATTATTGATCTGTACCATACCATGCTCATATTTGATCACCTTATTGATCGAAGCAATGTAAGATTTGTGGATACGGATAAACTTTGATGCCGGCACCTGTGTGAGAATTTGCTGGGTGGTGCTTGCGGTCAAAAATGTCTGACTAGGAGTGACAATTTTCACGTAATTGCCAAAGCTCTGGATAAAATCGATCTGCGATAATTTAACGTCAATAATACGGCCATCCATGCGTATACTAATTGATTTAGGTTCTTCTTCCTGGGGCGAAACAGTCGTGTTATAGGATAAAAAACGTTGAACAGCCTTAAAAAAACGAGGAAATGAAATAGGTTTTAACAGATAATCAACAACGCCATAATCATAACTCTCCAATGCGTATTCAGAATATGCTGTTGTCAAAATCGTTTTGGGTGGGTTATCCAGCATCTTCAGAAACTCCATCCCATTAATTTCGGGCATTTCAATATCCAGGAAGATTAAATCTACTTTGTTCTCCCGAATAAACTCCAATGCCTCAAAAGCATTATAACACTGAGCGACCAACTGCAGATCAGTACTTCTTTCAATATAATTTACCAGTACATAATGCGCCGCAGGTTCGTCATCAACCACGATACAGCTATTTTTATTCATTGTTTAAAGATTGATAACCAATGACACCTCATACTCCTCTTTTTGGGAATTTGTCGTTAATGTATACCGATTAGGATACAAAAGCTTTAACCGCGCTATTGTATTTTCCAGACCTATTTTCGCCGAAAAAACATTCCTTTTCTTAACGGGAACAGAATTCCGTACATGCAAATATAAGTTCCCTTTTTCAATCTTGATCGAAATATGTACAAAACAATCTTCAATACTGCAGGTTCCGTGTTTAAAAGCATTTTCTACGAAAGTAATCAAAAGCATCGGCGCTATCTGATAATTGATATCTTCTTCTTTTTGATAATCAAATTCAATTTTCGTGCGATAGCCTAACCGTTCGCGCTCCAGCTCGATATAACTTGAGATAAAATCGATCTCATCATCCATACCGACAAATTCCCGATCGCTGCATTCCATCTGATAACGGAGAAGCTGGGAAACTTTGATGATCAATTCGGAGGTACGTTCCGGATACTTTAAATTAATACCATAAATGGTATTCAATGTATTGAATAAAAAATGTGGATTGAGCTGTTTTTTTAAATGCGATAATTGCGTCTGATTGGAAAGCAGTTCACGTCGGGTCTTCACCCGTTGGAAGCGATAAAACTCTATAAATTGGATACTACCCAATATACAGATCAACGAACCCAATAATACACCAAATTGATAATGGAACGTTTTCTGAACAAGATTCTTGTAAAGAAAACAATTCTTGTAGATCACGTTATCCGTTAGCTCTTTTAATATGAGTGCAAAAACCAGTAGTGTTGCCACCGAAGCCAAAATATACAACAGCGGTTTATTCTTCTTCAGTAGCAATGGCAACAGGAAAAAGCGATTCAATTGCGCATGCGCATAAAGGATCAAGAAATAGAACACCCCCATCAAAAATCCCTTCCAGCTCAGGATCAAAATCCAATCGTTCAAAGTAAAGAGGATAAACGAAAAGATCAATAGCACGATCTCCTGTATCACCTTGTTCTCCAAAACCTTTCTCATAATCCTATTTTTGTTAAAAATCTGTTACAAAGTAAAAGTTTTAAGTTTATAACAGTAGAAAAATAAATGACGAATTAAATTGGTCACTTTTAAACGCTATAGATCATTTTAAAGGGACATCGCAATTCATCTCATCGCTATCTTCGTGTCCATAAAATGATAGATAACCTATGCTGAAATTGAATTTAGTGCTGTCATTGGCTGTATCACTTGCGACCTCCTCTTCCTTCGCTCAGAAGCTTACGCTTCGCGATGCCGTAGAACAGGGTATTGCAAATTATGGAAATATCAAGGCAAAGGAATATTATCTCCAGTCCTCCCTGCAGACCAATGAACAAGTCAAACGCGACTTTTGGCCCAATCTGAACATCGTAGCCCAACAGGACTTTGGAACAGTCAACGGACAAAATGGTCCGCTGTATGGATTTGGTGGGCTGGGTGTAGCTTCTTCGGGAGCCGCTCTTCCAGAACAAAATTGGAATGCCGCATTTGGTGCGCTTTACTTAGCCAATGTCAATTGGGACATTTACACCTTTGGACGAAAAAAAGAACGTATCGAATTGGCCAAATCCGATACCAAACGACTACAGGCCGATCTCGGTCAGGAACAGTTCCAGCATAAAATCAAGATTGCTGCGGCTTACCTCAATTTATTGGCTAGTCAACGATTGGAAAAAAATCAACAGATGAATCTGGATCGTGCACTGGTATTTTTAAATATTGCTGCCACCAAAGTAAAAAATGGAATATTGCCCGGAGTAGATTCTACACTTGCTTCAGCGGAAGTATCGCGCGCTAAAATCAGCCTCAATCAGGCCCGTGAAAATGTTAAGGAGCAAAACAACAAATTGACAGTATTGATGGGAATACCAGCAAAAGACCTGCAAATAGACACCTTGCTCGTTCAGAAAACACCCGTCGAGCTAACGCCCCTTTCAGGCAACTTGATTGAAAGTAATCCTATTCTGCAATTTTATAAAAGTAAAATTGAACTTGGCGAACAACAATTGAAACTATCAACCAAAGAGTATCTTCCCACTGTAAGCGCCTTTGGGGTCTTTCAGACAAGGGGATCTGGTTTTAAGAGCGACTACATTACGGATTTACAAGCATATAGCACAAATTATTGGAAAGGGGTTCGTCCCAGTAGGCAAAATTATCTCTTGGGATTGGGCATAAACTGGAATCTGACTTCGATTGCGCGTATCAATAAAAAAATCAGTGCACAGCGCTTTACGAATGATGCCCTAAGAGAAGAATACCAAACTGCCGAAGCCCAATTGACAGCACAGCTGGATGCCGCTGATGTGAAAATCCAATTGGCCCGAAAAAGTGATCTAGAAGCTCCGAGACAAGTGTCGGCAGCCCAGCAAGCTTACAATCAAAAAATGACGATGTATAAAAACGGTCTAGCGACGCTTGTCGATGTGACACAGACCCTTTATACACTAAATAGAGCCGAAACCGATCGTGAGATCGTTCACATCAATCTTTGGCAGTCGCTTTTATTAAAAGCCGCCGCTGCGGGAGATTTTGATATTTTCAACAAAGAACTATAAATAACATTACATGAATTTAATACGTTTTGCCTTACGCAAGCCAATATCTATCCTCGTACTCGTATTGGGACTTATTGTCTTTGGCATAGGTGCCGTTCGATCGATCAAGGTGGACATCCTGCCAAAAATGAACCTTCCGGTTATTTATATTGCCCATCCATTTGGTGGCTATTCGCCGGATCAAATGGAATCTTATTTTGCCAAAAACTACGTCAATATCCTTCTTTTTGCCAATGGGGTCAAGTCTATTGAGACCAAGAATATTCAAGGTCTGACCTTAATGAAAGTATCGTATTACGAAGACACCAACATGGCCCAGGCTGCAGCCGAGCTAAGTGCCCTGGCAAATCGGATCCAAGCCTCCTTTCCTCCAGGCTCACAACCGCCGTTCATCATTCGCTTTGACGCCTCATCCCT
The DNA here is from genome assembly GCF_002295765.1 of Sphingobacterium sp. UBA865. Classification (NCBI taxonomy): domain Bacteria; kingdom Pseudomonadati; phylum Bacteroidota; class Sphingobacteriia; order Sphingobacteriales; family Sphingobacteriaceae; genus Sphingobacterium; species Sphingobacterium sp. UBA865. The sequence continues at coordinate 105,568 of NZ_DBGB01000041.1, forward strand.
CCCTGTAGGCCAACTGGTATTGAGCAGTAACAAGCGTTCTAACAACGAACTACAAGATCTAGCCAACGTCTATGTCCGGGCATCGTTTACGTCAATCCCCGGCCTATTGTCGCCACCTCCTTTTGGGGGAAGTCCACGTACAATTGAGGTCAACGTTGATCCCGATTTAATGCGGAGTCACAATATGACACCCGATCAGGTCGTAGAAGCGCTAAGACTAAACAATCAAACCGCTCCAGCAGGAAACGTACGTATTCAGGACAAAAACTACATTACACCAACGAACAACACCATCAAGGATGTAAAAGATTTTGAAAAAATCCCATTATTTAAAGGTGGGGTACAGAATCTTTACTTAGGCGATATTGCTACCGTAAAAGATGGTGCCGACGTTACCGCAGGCTATGCTTTGGTCAACGGCAAACGTTCCGTGTACGTCAGTATCGCCAAAGCCGGTGATGCCTCAACCTGGGAGGTTGTCCAGAATTTAAAAGCAGCCTTACCAAAAATTCAGGAGAATTTACCCGACGACGTCAAGTTATCTTATGAATTTGATCAATCCGTCTATGTCATCAATTCCGTAAAAAGTTTGATTACTGAAGGTGCAATCGGTGCTATCCTCACCGGACTAATGGTCCTCCTATTTTTAGGTGATCGAAGAGCTGCGCTGATCGTTATCCTAACCATTCCGATATCCGTGATCTCCGGAGTGCTCTTTCTGAAACTCTTCGGGCAGACCATCAACCTCATGTCCCTTAGTGGACTAGCCTTGGCTATTGGTATCCTGGTCGACGAAAGTACGGTAACGATAGAAAATATACACCAGCATCTGGATATGGGTAAACCCAAAGCCTTGGCTATCTGGGATGCCTGTAAGGAGATCGCCTTACCAAAATTATTGATCCTGCTCTGTATATTAGCCGTATTTGCACCTGCATTTACCATGACGGGAATTCCGGGCTCGCTATTTCTTCCCTTGGCCCTGTCCATTGGATTTTCGATGATCGTATCCTTTCTTCTTTCGCAGACATTCGTTCCCATCATGGCAAACTGGTTTATGAAAGATCATGCCCATAAGGCTCCACATGCGACCAAATCCGAGGGTTTAAATGCAGATGAAGCCCAGTTTGCAGCATCTGGACTGACCGTAGAATCCGAACAGGATACCTTGAATCAGAAGAAACTATTGGTGGAACGTGACGACTTTAACAACGATGGAAAGATCAGTATTTTTGAACGGTTCAGAAACAGATTCATGAAAATGATCGATCGCTTGTTCAAAAGAAAGAAAACTATTACGGTGATCTATCTGCTTGGAGCGCTAAGTCTTGTTGTCATTTTACTTTCCACGATAGGCCAGGATGTATTTCCGAAAGTCAACTCCAGCCAGTTTCAAATGCGCCTTCGTGCCGCTGAAGGTACACGTATCGAACGCACCGAAGAAAAAGCAAAACTGGCGCTGGCCGAACTGGAAAAACTGGTTGGCAAAGAACATATTAGCATATCTTCTGTCTATATCGGTCAGCACCCCGGGCAGTTTTCAGTATCGCCGATCTATCTTTTCATGGCCGGTCCACATGAAGCTGTTTTCCAAATAGCACTGAAAGACTACCATCATGATATGGACAGTTTCCGTGATGAATACCGAAAACGCCTGAAAGCAGCAGTTCCCGATGTACAGGTATCCTTTGAACCGATCGAACTTACGGATAAAGTATTAAGCCAGGGGTCGCCCACTCCCATTGAAGTTCGGATAGCAGGAAAAAACAAAAAGAACAACGAGAAGTACGCCGGTAAATTGATTGAGGAACTAAAAGCCATCCCTTATTTTAGAGATGTGCAATTAGCACAATCCATTAAATACCCTTCTTACGATATTAAGATAGACCGCATCAGAGCTGCACAACTGGGTATCGATCTCAGCGAAGTGACACGATCGCTTATCGCTTCCACCTCTTCTTCGCGTTATACCGAAAAAAACACCTGGATCGATGAAAAAGCTGGACTTTCATACAACGTCCAAGTTCAGGTTCCCATCGATAAAATGAAAGATGAGAAAGAAATCGGTGAAATCCCCTTATTGAAAAATTCAGCGCGACCAATACTGAGCGACGTTGCAACCATCACACCGTCCTTCACTTATGGAGAAAATGACAATTTGGGCGCGATGCCCTATGTATCAGTTACAGCAAATATTGATCATACCGATTTGAAAACAGCCTCCAAAGATGTAAAACGTAGTATCAAAGCCCTTGGTGAACTCCCGCGTGGATTATCCATGGAGCAAATAGGCCTCGGAAAAGTATTGGAAGAAACCATGAGCAGCCTTGAATCTGGTTTGGCTGTTGCCATTATCGTTATATTCCTGATGCTATCAGCCAATTTCCAATCGTTCAAAGTTTCTATGGTTGTACTCACCACAGTTCCTGCGGTGGTGCTGGGGTCATTACTTCTATTGTTGTTAACCGGATCTACCCTCAACTTACAATCCTACATGGGGATTATCATGTCGGTGGGTGTATCCATTGCGAACGCTGTTCTCCTCATCACCAATGCCGAACATATCCGTCGGCATCATGGAGATGCGCTGGCTGCCGCTCGTGAGGCAGCATCCTTACGGCTTAGACCCATTATCATGACCAGTTTAGCCATGATTGTAGGCATGCTCCCTATGGCCATTGGCCATGGTGAAGGTGGTGAGCAAGTTTCACCACTCGGTAGAGCCGTCATTGGCGGATTACTATTTTCAACATTTGCCGTACTCGTCATCTTACCGCTCATATTTGCTTGGGCGCAAGAAAAAAGCAGTACACAATCGATCTCATTAGATCCTGAAGACAAAGAAAGTAAACACTATATTGCCGCATTAAAACCTTTATCGTAAAAGCAGTATAATCTATAAAATATGAAAAATAATTTGTTCAAAATATTATCTATCGCCGGCCTGATCGCATCCTTAGCAGGATGCCATTCGGCAGCCGAGGAAAATGTCAAAAAAGAAAGTCCCGAAGCTGCAGCTCCGGCAATGGAGACATTTGTACCTTCCAAACAGAAATTAACCAATAAAATGCAGATCCCTGGGGAAATCACGGGATTCCAGCAGGTCGAAATTTACGCCAAGGTCAGTAGCTATGTCAAAAGCCTCAATGTGGACATCGGCAGTAAAGTGCATGCAGGCCAGTTGTTGGCTGTCTTGGAAGCTCCCGAATTGAGTTCACAGCTATCTGCTGCAAAATCGCGGCTCAAATCGCAAGAAGCAGTTTATATGGCTACAAAGAGCACTTACGATAGACTCTTCGAAACCAGCAAGGTGGAAGGAACGGTGGCTAGACTCGATCTTGAGGTTGCTGAGTCAAAAAAGAATGCTGATTTTGCCCAGTACCAAGCCGCTAAATCAGCCTATGCAGAAGTACAAAACCTCTTGAATTATTTGGAAATCAGAGCACCCTTCGACGGTGTCATCGCAACAAGAAATGTCAATCAAGGCGCCTATGTTGGTCCAGCTGGCCGTGGTTCGGAAATGCCCATCATGACCATTCAACAACAACGCAAACTGAGGTTAGCCGTTGCTGTTCCGGAACAATATTCGGGTTTCCTGACCGAAAACCAGCCCTTACAATTTACCGTCAAATCATTGCCGGGGCAAACCTTCTCGGGTAAGATCGCTCGTAAATCGGGTGCCCTGGACAGCCGGTTAAGATCCGAACGGGTAGAAATTGACATTAACAATACCGACAACAAGTTATTGCCGGGCATGGTTGCAGAGGTCGAATTGCCTTTAACATCTCAGGATAGTACTTTTGTTGTACCGAAATCAGCCGTATTTACTTCGGGCGAAGGAAGTTTTGTGATTGCTGTTGTTTCGAACAAAACACAACGTATTCCTGTACAGAAAGGACGCAGCATCGATGGTCAGATCGAAATATTTGGCGACTTAAAACAAGACACCAAATTGGTCAGCAAAGCGGATGAAGAGATTATAGACGGTACATCAGTCAAATAGGACATCTCCTAATTCCTAAACAAAAGAAAGACCGAACCCATAACCGGATTCGGTCTTTCTAATTTATTCGGTTTTTCTAATTTAAATGCCCATAAATTTAAAGGGTTGGGCAGACTTAAACAGGTTATTTGAAATGCCTTTTTGACAAGCACTATTCAGCTGCTTTCGGGTCAATTGCTGCTGCTGCTGCAGTTAGTGCTAAGGCCCCGCCAACGATCATAGCCTCCTGCCCCTTTTTTTCCTTAACAGCCAGCACGTCTCCACGCTTATTATACAGTTCTAGAATATTATTAAGCGCTACTGAACCGGTCTGCCAAAGCTGGGCAGCATAAAATTTTTGCTCCGTAGTTTTAACAATGGCTTTACCATCTTCTAAAATCGAATAACTTAAATAACTACGTAAACTGTAAGGTGAATCAGCGCCTTCAAATCGAGCAAGTTTTACCGCAAAACTCTCGCCATTCATATCATACATATACACTTTTTCTTTTTGGGATGATCGTACAATGGATTTAACATCGTTTTTAAAATCAAAATAATGCCCATCCACATAGGCATGTGGTGGGATAAGCACCACATCTTTAGGCAAACTTACCAATCCTGTGATAGAACCGTTTACCCAAGTATCATTGAATATAGTGGATTTACTAGCGTTTATATCGTAAACCGAAGCATTCATCTTTCCATTAAAAGCAGCTTGTTCAACAGAATAACCTTGCGTTTTACCATTAATAATCATGGCCGAATTTTTAAGATCCCATAAGATCGGTTTATCGATTTTATTTTCTATTCGAAGGTAAATTCGACCATTTCTGTCGGCAAAGGAATAATCAATTTGTACTGTATCATTATTAAATGAAAACGTTCCCTTGTCTTCATCTTTTTTTACATTCTCCCCATTGAATGTCATGAGATAGTTGGAAGAACAGGCTGAAAGAAAAACAGCACAATACGTTAGCGTGAGAACTTTGAATACTTTTCGCATAAAATCAGGATATCTTAGTGTAATTGCAACGGCACGAGTGCTGTTGTACAACAATATAAAAAACTATTATTAAAAAAACAACGAAACGACATAAAATAATTTCCTAATTAGGGTATTAATCGCAAAGTATCACTGTTTCTATCAAAATAGTACATGATCGTCATAAAGCAGTAAATGGCCCTCTTTTATCGTCCGATACAGCTTTGAAATTGCTTTACATCAGTTTACATAATAACAGGGATATTGCAGGGGGTTAACAGGGGGTTAGCAGGGGTAAATCCCCAGTTAACCCCCTGTTAATACCTTGTAAAAAGATTATTATATCCCTCTTAATGGAGAATAGGATATTCGACTGATAGTAACCATAAACAAATCAAGGAATACCATCAACTGTTGGTCTGATTAGCGTAACAAAAACGGTTAAACGAATAGATTTTTTTTTAACCGGAAAGCAAAAGCTATATTTACAGTCAACTAAACCAATGAAAGAGAAATTTATCGACAGAAAAGACCAACAGGCCAATAAGATATTTGAAAGAAGAACATTATCCTTCGATTATAGAACGATTATTCCCTTACTATCTCCTGGCATGGAAATCTTGGACGTGGGCTGTGGTACCGGAACGCTCACGAATGAGGTAGCAAGCTATATCGGCGACGGAACTATAACCGGGCTCGATAATACACAGTCATTTATCGACAGTGGCAATGAGCACTATGGTAGCACCCAAAATCTGAACCTGGTCTGCAGCAATATTTTTGATTATCAGCCTCCACATCCTTTCGACCTGATTATAACGGCGCGCACCATGCAATGGTTAAGTGATATTCCCAGGGCATTGGGCTTATTCAAATCCTGGTTAAAGCCCGGAGGACAAATTTCTATTTTAGACTACAATCACACCGCCATTGAATGGAACCCCGCCCCTCCGGAAAGCATGCGCACATTTTACCATACTTTCCTGAAGTGGAGAGCAGATGCAGGTATGAACAATCGTGTTGCTGATGAGGTCGCTGCACTGCTCCAGGAAGCAGGTTTCCATTCTGTTCAGGTTATCAATGCCGATCAGACCTACAAAAAAGGAGAAGCTAACTTTGATACCAATCTGGCCATCTGGAACAAAGTCGCCCAATCGCGACAAATGGTTACGGAAGGGTATATCTCCGACGAACTTCGCTTACAGGCTATCGCCGAATACAGCCAATGGATCGAGACAGAAGCGACAAGCATGACACTTAAAATGAACGATGTACAGGCTAAAGTATAATCTCCTTTTATCCGTTTTCCTCCTACTGACACTTCCCGGGCTGGCCGTAAAAGCACAGCTCAGGGATACCATGATCAATGTAGGCAACCATAGCCTTCATTTCACTTTAATGGAAGGAAAAGGTATCCCCATTGTCTTTGAATCTGGAGCGGGAAATGATGGTTCCAATCCCGCTCAGGTTGTTGGCACAGTAATGATCGATATTGTCTCCCCTTATCTCATGACCATGGAGCGATCCAAATCATTGAAGAGCGAATATGCCAGTGAACTTGATAACATCAAAAAAGAAAGCCTAGGGTTCTATCATCTCGTTTTAAACTACGAAGCGTCAACGGCTGTTTTACATGAGGTTGCTGAAAAAATCAATGTCCCTATGACTGTCATTGGCTCAGGAAAATCACCTTTTGAAGAACCCGATCGCAGTTTATTTATTGCTGCCCTTAAAAAATTTGCTGATCAAAAAAGCAATAGACGTTATATTTTAGCCGAAAATGCGGAGCATCATGTCTTTTACGATGAACCGGATTTAGTTATTGATGAAATCGTCAAACTATATCAACAAACCGCATTCGAGTAATCAAAAAGTCTATCGCTAAAACCGATTTTATTTGTAGCTTAGCAAGGCTGTACAACACACAACAACTTATCTTATGGATCATCAGGCCCAAAATGTCATCGATACACCGAGCAACAATACGGTGTTTATGGTATGGAATTTCCACGAAAATGGGATCGTCAAGGATGTCTTCCAACGCTTATGTGCATTGGTTGTCAATCTCAACAATTCGGCGCAGGTACGTTCAAATCTCGTGAAGGCCAGCGTGGTATTGGGCATTAGCCACCATGCGTGGAAAAAGCTGGAACTCAACGAACCTATGCCAAAGGAATTGGTTCCTTTCGAACCCATCATTGGTCAAAAACATGTTGCCGTGGCTACCCCCGGCGATGTACATTTCCATATTCGCGCTTATGAAAAAAGCTATTGCATTGACATGGCGACCGAAATAGCAGCCTTATTAAGTCCCGTTGCGGATTGCAAGGAGGAAGTTCATGGGTTCAGATATTGGGATGGCCGAAGTATCTTGGGCTTCGTCGACGGAACGGAAAATCCCCTTGGTGAGGATCGTGCTTTCTTTGGTATCGTAGGTGATGAGGATGCAGCCTATAAGGGTGGAAGCTATTTATTTGTGCAAAAATATATTCATGACATGAATGCCTGGCGTTCTTTACCCGTCGCCGATCAGGAAAAGGTCATCGGCAGAAGCAAAGCAAACGATATTGAGATGGGCGACGATGAAAAACCGGCTAATTCTCATTCGGCCCTGGCCAATGTCGGTGACGATTTAAAGATTGTGCGCGATAATATGCCTTTTGGGCAAATCGCAACAAATGAAATGGGAACCTACTTTATCGCTTACGCCAGTACATTCAGTACGGTACAATTAATGCTGAAAAGAATGTTTATCGGTGAACCTGAAGGAAATTACGATAGAATACTAGACTTTAGTACGGCGCATACCGGCTCCCTGTTCTTCTGTCCAACAATCAATATGCTGAAAGAATTTGCAGGTTAAAACCTATTTATCCGCTATCTCGGATCATTTTCAACAGCATATCCCAACGAAGTGCAATGGATCATGGAATCTGGTCCCACAAATATATTTTTCAAACGACACAACAAAAAAATGGAAATCACTATTATTCAGCTAGGTGACGAAAACATTGCTGAAGTTAAAGGTTCAGGCGTCTTTATCCATAATCTCGATGATGGTCTACAGATTATGGTCGACTGTGGCGCGCAAGAAGCGTACAAAGCAATTATTTATCAAGAGAACATCACGGATGACTTCTTCGAACTTAAAACAAAACTTGCCGGTGAAATTCTTCAAAAATATACGCAGTATGGCTTTGACATTGCCATCGTTGGCGATTTCTCCAAATACAACAGCAAAAGTTTAAACGATTTTATCTACGAAAGCAATAAATCAAAAAAAATCAATTTTGTAGGTACGCGTGAAGAAGCGATAGCCAGATTTTCAAAACGTTAAACCATGCGCATTGATTCAGAAAGATTAGCGATTCGGCCCATCATGCCGGAAGACAGTCGGGCAATATTCGGTTACCGCTCGGATAAAGAAACCAATAAATACCAAGGCTGGATTCCAAGTTCTTTGGCAGAAGTCGATGAATTTATAGCAAAAAATCCAAACACGTTCAATCTTCCAGAGTCCTGGTTTCAGCTGATTATGATCGACAAAATAGCAAACACTGTAATCGGTGATATTGGTGTACATTTCTTTGGTGTTGAACATCTACAGGTCGAATTGGGCTGTACCATAAAAAAAGAATCCCAGCAACAAGGTTATGCCAAAGAAGGACTGAAAACAGTTGCAGAGGTCCTGTTCCGTCAGTATAATAAACATCGGATCATTGCTTCGGTAGCGCCGGAAAACAAGGCATCCATTCAGCTCTTAACAAGTCTGGGATTTCGTCAGGAAGCTCATTTTGTAAAAAGCTATTTCCATAACGGTCAATGGGAAGATGATGTGGTCTTTGCTATCCTTGCCGAAGAGTGGAAATCAGCAAAATAAGTCGCGAAAGGGCGACTTATTTTGCTGTACGATCGATCCAATCGGCATAAGAAAGCACGCCCAATTCGGGCCTACCCTCCCCTTCCAAAACTGCGATAAACTCCAATTGGTTGCCATCCGGATCATTAAAGTATATGGCCAATGCAGGCATCCATGCAAAGACCATCGGTGCTTCGATACCATCTTTTAAAAAATTGTAGGGTGTCAGATCACGTTTTTTCAGATAATCCACGGCATAATTTAATATATCCGCTTTATTTGCGCTAAAAGCAAAATGTCTGGGTTGAAAGTTTGTTTCTTCCTGCCACAGGCCCAACATATAGTCTTTTCCGGTTCCAATCCATAGAAAAACAATGGGACGTGTCGGATCACGATGTGCCACACGTAATCCCAGTACCTCCGTATAAAATGCGATAGACTTAGCTAAATCCCGCACCTGAATATGCGTTTCGTATAAACCTTGTATCATGAGTTATTTCATTTTATTAAAATTATTTCGATCCATTAATAGCGCTCTCGTGATGTAAATGCAAAATCGGATAGGATTTCCCCATACCATCTACAGGTGAGCGTCCGATGAGCTGATATCCTTTTTTCAGATAAAAATCAACCGCCTGCTGGTTTTGCTCATTGACATCAACTTTATATACCTGAAGCTTATCCAGTACATGCTGTAGTGCCACAGTCCCGACACCTTTCCCCCTATATGCTGAATCTACAAATAACATTTCCAGATTATCGTCGGAGACAGCGAAAAAAGCTGTAGGCTGTCCGTTGTCATCTATGACATATACCTTTAATTGTGGTAAATACTCGGTTGGGATCAGCCTCTTATATAACTGAAGATCCTCCTCCTTCAAAAAATCATGTGTCGCCCGAACCGAATTTTCCCAAATGTGCAGAATTGCTGCATAATCAGTTTCGCTTGCCGCTCTTATTTCCATAACTATTATCTCGCTCTAAAAAAATGCTTACGCGGTATCGCAGCAGAAAAGCATTCTTATAAAAACTTCCCGTCCGCTTTACAGAAAGGCAATGTAAGTTAAATTGGAGAACTAAAATCATGAAAAAGTTAAATAAGACAGAAAGATGATGATTTAAGTTCCGATAATTTGATTTAAGAGAAAACAACCTTATCTTGTAAATAAACACATTAGCCATGCACAATACGTTACGATTTGAAAAATACCTATTGGAAGATTTTGATGCTTTCCACGACCTGGTGAAAGCGGATGACGTCATGAAATATATTACCGGCAAAGGATTAACTGAAGAACAGGCCCGCAGAAAATTCGATTCGATTCTCGCGATCAACCAGGATCCAGATTTAGGCTACTTTAAAGTCATTGAAGCCGATACACAAAGACTTTTGGGGGACTGCAAACTGGTTAACTATAAAAAAGATCCAACAGTATTCGAAATTGGTTATTTGCTCCGCCAAGAACATTGGGGAAAGGGGCTGGGAACACAGATTTGCGAGTCGATGCTTGCCCTTGCCACAACATTAAATCCAGGTAAAGATGTGATTGGTATTATTGATCCCGATAACACCGCATCGAGACGACTACTGAGCAAATTCGGATTCAAAAGTTTCTTCGTCGGGATAGAAGACGATATTGCCACAGAAAAACTCATGCTCAAACGGACAGCATCCGAATAAACAAAGCCCATACGAATATTGAAAACAATAGGAACTGTATATGCCCAAACCGAACAAAAAGTCAATGAAGTTTAAGGTAAAAACAACTTATCACACACACGAAAGTCTTCAAGATACCTTATCATTCTTTGGCGTAAATTGCCACCGCCCCTATTATATTTCTTCTGGAAATCCAATTTTTGAATACCCAAGCAATGCTTTTCGTATTGATTATTATGCCATCTGTATCTGTACGGCGGGCGATATCAATATTCAGGTAGACAATCAGGAATACCATATCTCGACAAATCACATCCTCGTATCCGCCCCAACAACAATTTTCCGGTTTTCGCAGGTCAGCCCCGACTTTAGAATGAAGCTGCTCTTTTTTGATAAAGCATTCCTGCTTAAACATATTGTCAATCCATTCTTTATCGAACAACTGGGGCTTTTTAAAAATTCAACCTTTACCATAGTCATTTCCCAAGACAAACAAATTGACAAGCTCTTAAAATTAATAGACTACCTCAAAGAAGTTACTTTAAGAACAACGCATTTTACAGCAGATATCATCCGCACGGTTATTTTCAATCTCCTGTTAGAAATCGCTGACGAATTGGCATCTAAAGACCAAGATACAATGGAGAGTGTACAGGAGACCAACAACTTGTTCTATAAGTTTATAGACCTGGTTCAGCGACATAGCAACCAATACAAAGAGGTACAATATTACGCCGACCAGTTATTTATTTCAAACAAATACCTCATTCAAGTTGTTAAAAGAGCATCAGGTAAAACGCCACATGAAATTATTGATGAGCATGTACTTAAAGAAGCCTATGTGCTACTCGGGAATCCCGAAAAGACAATCTCAGAAATTTCTTATGAAATCGGATTTAATTCCATCTCCGCATTTGGTCGTTTTTTCAAAAAATACGCCACCTTATCGCCTTCTGAATACAGAAAGCGACAAAATATGTAGATAGAGGAAATTCGGTAGAACAATAGCGAATTTGAGGGCACAAATGATTAAGGTGGTCTTAGTAACTTTATTCAAGAATTAAAAAACATAAGAATCATGAAAGAAATCACCTCAAAATTCGACAAAGTATTAAATGCATCTGCTGAATATGGAAATGTAAATCATGAACCTGATTCAAGCAAAGAACAACAACGTAACACACCGAAAAAATCGATGCCCTTTTCTGATCAGATCGGAAATTATCAACGCAATAAAGGTATTCCACCAAAATCATATAAAGACAGTAAAATCTACATCGTCGGAAGTGGTATAGCAGGGATGTCTGCCGCCTACTATTTTATCCGTGATGGTCATGTTCCTGCTGAAAACATCACATTCCTTGAACAGCTCCATGTGGAAGGCGGCTCGTTAGATGGCGCCGGTAATGCAACCGACGGCTATGTCATCCGCGGTGGTAGGGAAATGGATATGACCTACGAAAATCTTTGGGATATGTTTCAGGACATTCCTGCATTGGAAATGCCTGCCCCCTACAGTGTTCTGGACGAGTACCGCTTGATCAATGACAACGACTCCAACTACTCCAAAGCAAGGCTTATTCATAAACTTGGTGAGATAAAAGATTTCAGCAAGTTTGGCTTGGGTAAATTGGATCAGCTGGCCATCATTCGATTGCTCCTCAAAAATAAAGAAGATCTAGATGACTTAACCATCGAAGACTACTTCAGCGAGTCATTTTTATCCAGCAATTTCTGGACCTTCTGGCGTACCATGTTCGCTTTCGAAAACTGGCATAGTTTACTTGAGCTGAAATTGTACATGCACCGCTTTTTACATGCGATAGACGGATTGAATGATCTTTCATCCCTTGTATTCCCGAAATACAATCAATACGACACCTTTGTAACCCCTTTGCGTAAAGTACTTCAAAGCAAAGGTGTAAACATTCGATTCAATGTATTGGTTAAAGACCTGGATATCCAAAGCAATACCGATGGAAAAGTTGTGGAGGCCCTGATTACCGAACAAGATGGCAAAGAAGTAAAAATTCCAATCGGAAAAGACGACTTCGTCATTGTGACAACCGGATCAATGACAGAAGATACCTTCTACGGGGACAACAAAAATGCACCGATCATCGCTATCGACAACAGCAGCAGCGGTCAAAGTGCAGGCTGGAAACTCTGGAAAAATCTGGCTGCCAAATCCGCCATCTTTGGTAAACCCGAAAAGTTCTGCAGTAACATCGAAAAATCAGCATGGGAGTCTGCGACCCTGACATGTAAACCTTCGGCTTTAGTCGAAAAATTAAAAGAATATTCCGTCAACGACCCTTATTCCGGCAAAACTGTTACTGGCGGTATTATTACCATTACCGATTCCAATTGGTTGATGAGTTTCACCTGTAATAGACAGCCACACTTCCCTGGCCAACCGGATGATGTTCTTGTGTTGTGGGTATATGCCTTATTTATGGATAAAGAAGGAAATTACATCAAAAAGCCAATGCCACAATGTACCGGAGATGAAATTCTAGCCGAACTATGTCACCATTTGGGCATTATCGATCAACTGGACGATGTCATCAAAAATACGATTGTGCGTACGACATTCATGCCTTACATCACCTCGATGTTTATGCCAAGAGCAAAAGGCGATCGTCCGAGAGTCGTACCTGAAGGATGTAAAAACCTGGGCTTGATCGGTCAGTTTGTCGAAACCAACAACGACGTTGTCTTTACCATGGAAAGCTCGGTACGTACCGCACGTATTGCGGTATATGAACTGCTGAACTTAAACAAGCAGGTTCCGGATATCAATCCCCTACAATACGACATCCGCCATCTTTTGAAAGCAGCCAAAACATTAAATGATGACAAACCATTTGTGGGCGAAGGCTTACTACGTAAAATGCTAAAAGGCACTTATTTTGAACATATCCTACCTATCGGTTCTGAGGAACAAGAAGACCATGAATCTTTCCTGACAGAGCAGATCACCAAATTCAAAGATTGGTTAAAAGGAATTAAAGGATAAGGATCACAACCTGCGCCATGATTCCGTGGCGCAGATTTTTACGAATTGAAAAAACAATAACATCATGGACTTTAAAAATATAACGATAGCTGGCAGTGGGGTTTTAGGCTATCAAATCGCTTTCCAAACAGCATTTCATGGCTATCATGTCACTGTATACGACATCAACGACGATGTACTTAAAAAAGCTGCAGCAAAATTTGATATTCTGGCGCAGGCATTCGAGAAAGATCTTCATGCGAGTAAAGAAAAACTGGCTTCAACCTTTGACAGGCTCAGTTATAGTTCAGATCTTGCGGCGGCGGTAGCAAACGCAGATCTTCTTATCGAAGCCGTTCCCGAAAACCCTGCTATTAAAATTGGTTTCTATCAGGAGTTAGCGAATGTCGCTCCGGAGAAAACCATTTTTGCCACAAACTCCTCAACCTTGCTACCAAGTCAATTTGCCCAAGAAACCGGCCGTCCCGAGAAGTTCCTGGCGCTACATTTTGCCAATGAAATCTGGAAGCACAATACAGCAGAAATTATGGGCCATCCGGGTACAGACAAAACGGTATTTGAGCAGGTTGTAAACTTTGCAAAATCCATTGGCATGGTTGCCCTACCGCTGCATAAGGAGCAGCCTGGCTATATTGTAAATTCCTTACTTGTCCCATTACTTTCGGCAGCGACGGATCTTTTGGTCAACGAAGTAGCGGATGCCCAAACGATCGACAAAACCTGGATGGTTGCCACTGGAGCGCCAACAGGCCCCTTCGGCATACTCGATATCGTTGGCATCACAACAGCTTATAATATCAATAAAATGAGCGCCGATGCAACAAATGATCCCTTAAAGATCAAAACAGTGGCCTATCTCAAAGAGCATTTTATAGACAAAAACAAATTGGGCGTCGCTACTGGGGAAGGATTCTATACCTATCCCAATCCGGCCTATCAATCGCCCGACTTTTTAAAGTAGGTCTCTTCATAAACAACAAATCGTCGCAGGTGGAGCTGTGACGATTTGTTGTTTATGCTTATTTCAATCCGCGTCCCCCTTTCACTCATTCGCATATACTCCGTTCAACCATGCAAAAGTTGAGCGATGCTGTTCATTCAATACCGGTTTGCTGATACCCATTGTTTTAAGGATGGCATCAAAGGCTTCACCGATCATAAAATCATCACGATTGCTAAAAAGTGAAACCACAAGGTCTTTCTGTACATCGATATATACGATATGATGAAACCCGGTAGATTCACCTGAATGAAACAGGATTTTATGGCCTGCTTTTTTTTGAATAAACCATCCGAAATGATACGCTATTCCATCCTTTACCGGGTAGACTATTTGATCGAACAATTGCTCCAGTCCCGGCTGTATTAACCGATCTTTTACCAAAAAATTGGCCCATGTATGATATTCATCCGCAGATAGATAAACACCCCCATCCCCCTGTGTCGCACTTGTCACACTCTGATCGGCAAACAGGTAGGAGCCTTCTGTCGGATGATAACCGTAGACTCGTTCATCAACCGTCGTGCCTGGTTCATATACCAATCCCTTGCTAATGCCTATGGGTTCAAACAATTGACTTTTGACAAAGGAAGCAAAGGATTTTTTCGCAACTTGCTCGACAATCAGCGATAAGAGACAATATCCCGTATTGCTATAACGAAATTGACTCCCCGAAGGGAAATATAAACGATCGGTCTGCCGGATATACTTCAGCACATCCTTATCCGATACCTGATCTTTCCTCTCTTTCGGAATAAGTTCTTCATAGTCCCAGATTCCGGATGTATGTTGCAGAAGCTGTGCTACAGTAATACCTTTCAGTGCGACTGGCAGATCTTCAAAAAAAAGGGACAATGGGTCGTCTAGTTTTAAACGCTTTTGAATCACTAAGGTATATATCGCTTGTGCAGTCACCTGTTTGCTTACCGATGCCAGGCGAAAATGTGAGCTGGATGTGATTGCACGTTTTTCCTTCAAATCTGCAAGCCCAAATGCATAACGATAAATAAGACGACCATTTTGGCTAACTGCACAGCTAATCCCCGGAGCTGCCGAGTCCTTGTAATAGCCTGCAATCGTACTATCCAATTTTGATTTATCCATTTTTTGTCCCATAACAACACTTGTTACACAGATCAAAATAAAACTCAGTTTTAGGTTTATCATATTTTATACCGCACATTTCGGTTTATATTGTCAGCCTACTGAAAGGCACAGCGTATTAAATCAATTTGATCTTATTGCTTTTCAAAAATGTACCCTTCAAAAATCGAAATTTTCTTGCAATGCCGGGGTGTTTTTATTGATTTTTATTTATTTCTTTTAATTTTGCTTTTATGCTTCATTTCTCATGAAGTCGAACTGATCCGGAATCCTTCCCCCAGTTCTTCATTAAAAATCACGACAGACTATGTTTTTTATTTTCAGTATCTACGACTTTGTATTAGCAGAAAAAACGGTAACAGCAACCTTAAAAAAAGAAAACGCGCCACGAAATTTCACCTTACAGATTATTACGCCAGCCCGTCGGTTTATAGGCCTACCTTTTGGCGGTGGATTTGTTAAACTTTCCAGACTTTACGACGAACAAGGAAAATTGATTCACGCGCGGAATTATTCAGATGAATTAAAAGCAGAGATCAAAGCGTTCAAAAGTCAGTATAGCATCCCCTATTTTCAGTTATGGAAAGGATTTCTAATTGTCACTGCGGCAATCCTTATCTGGGCAGTCATTTATGGGGTAAAGAATAAATTGGGCAATCAACAACGGGAAAAAGAAGTTGGTCAGATGGTTGATAATTTGAAGCAACTAAAGGCAGGTCAACTTTATGGCGCTACTTTTTTTACCGATCAGGACGGTAACAGTATAAATGGACTTCCTGCAGGTTGGATAAAAATAGATAAAATACTGGGCGACACTATTTTTATACATCGTTCAAAGCAGCTCGACACAAATTCGGCACTTTTTGACATGAAGAACATTGCTTCGTTCAGGCCCCAATCGACCGATGAATGGCAGGAAAAAACGGAAAAAATGGATTTAAATCTATTGAAAAAACAGCTCGAGGATGCTGCGACAAAAAAAGTCGATCTGCTCTATATCGGTAAAGACCACGAGAAATATTCAGGTGTTATATTGACGATAAAAGGTAGCGAGTAAACCTTATTTCTAGGTATAACCAACGTATTGACTTTTCAGCGCAGACAGATCATGCGGTTAGGTCCATACTTAAAAAACTCAAGATCGGACGTTTTAAGCAACGGCCGATCTTGAGTCTCTATTTTTAGTACTGGATTTTTTCTTTTAGTACTGGATTTTTTCGTCAACGTCATATTTCATACCCGGATAGTGCAGTAATCTTCGCATCAAGGCAATCTGTCCGGCAAGATAATCTTCCCTCCCGACACACATGCCAATAAAATTCAATTTATTCTCCTCAATAAAAGGAATATTCATATTGATCGTAAAGATTTCAGCCAGCTTCGCATCATCCACTTGAAGCAAGGCAGCATAGACCTTTGGTGATATCGCTTTAAAATTTTCTTTTAATTCCTGCACACTGGGATAGTGATAACTTTCATCGAGTGTCTTTCCCATAAAAAACAGATCATGGTATGGATCGTTTTCCTGAAGGCCAAGCACATGTGCCATTGCATAGCGCACATTCACAAAATTACCCGCCATCCATACGATATGGTTGGTCTGGCTATCAATTCGTTTTAATGCATCCTCTTCCGAAATGCCGTCCAACGCATTCAAAAAAATTTGACTGTGCATGCGATAAGCAGGAATGATAATTTCTAATTTTAATGATTTCGGTTTATCCATTTCGTTTTGATTTTCTTTAAATACTAAATAACTGATTTATACTAAAATTACACGTTTCAATAGCGATTACACTTGTCGTAGGACAAGAAATAAAAATGAACAAAATTGATAGATCATTGCGAAATAAATTCTAAATTTCTACTAAATTGAAATTCTATCTTTACCACATGAAGATTTTGATCATAGAAGACGAATTGGAGCTGGCCAAAAGCATCGCTACGTACCTTAGCGAACAACACTATTTATGCGAATTTGCGCCAACTTTGCAGGATGCTCTGGACAAAATTCAGTTATACCAGTACGACTGTATCTTACTGGACATCGGCCTACCAGATGGAAATGGTCTAAAACTACTCGAAGAGTTGAAGACGCAGCGAAAGCAGGACGGTGTGATCATCATTTCTGCAAAAAATGCATTGGACGACAAAATCCATGGACTACAACTGGGGGCCGACGATTATCTGACCAAACCTTTCCACTTATCTGAACTCACAGCACGAATCTATTCCCTGATCCGTCGCAAACAATTCAACAGCTCAAATATTGTTGTGCAAAATGAAATACAGATTGATCTACTTGCAAAAACAGTTATTGTCAATGATCTTCCTGTTGTATTGACCAAAAAAGAGTTCGATCTGCTGATGTTTTTTATCGGCAACAAAAATAAAGTGATTTCAAAAAGCACCTTAGCAGAACACTTGTCCGGCGACATTGCTGATATGCTCGATAACCATGACTTTGTCTATGCTCATGTCAAAAATTTAAAAAAGAAACTACAGGACGCCGGAAGTCAATCTTATATCAAAACGGTATACGGTACGGGCTACAAATGGGAAAATTAAAATAGTGAGATGAAACCCCTACTGAGCAAAATAACAACCCCATTTCTACTCTATGTATTGATCGTACTAGGTGTCAGTATTCCTGTTTATTATTTTGTAATCGACGGGATATGGAAAAGTGAATTAGACGAACATAACGAAATTATCGTCAAAAAAACGACCTACGAGCTGAACAGTTTAAAACTCTCCGAAGACAGCCTCCAAGCCAGCATCGCTTTATGGAATACCATACAACCTGAAACCAATATACATCAAGTAAAACCGGGCGATTTATTGCAAGATAGCGTGTATACCATCGAAAAACCGCAGCGTTTTGTCGAGCCAAAGACAATTGACCGATTTAGATGCCTATCATCTGTTATTCAGATCAATGGTGCGCCTTATCGTTTTACCGTACAAACAAATATTGAAGAATCTGTAGAAACCATCGCCGCCATCGCCGCAACAACGCTGTTTTTCTTTGTTATCTTGGTCATTGGTCTACTTATTATCTCCAGAAAAATATCACTTAGGCTCTGGAAACCATTTCGAGATACCGTTGATAAATTGAAGGCATTTAATCTCAATAGTCAACAACAGGTTGACTTTCAGCAAACGGACACCATAGAGTTCCATGAGCTTAATCAATCCTTATCCAAACTTCTTGAAAAAAACCTGGCCGTATACCGATCACAAAAGGAATTCACTGAAAATGCTTCTCATGAATTGCAAACACCCTTGGCAATCCTAAAAAATAAGTTAGATATCTTATTGCAGTACCCTGATCTAAGTGATGAGCAGTACCAGCTCTTTGAAGATATGCATAAAGCGCTTTCACGTAGCACGCGAATCAACCGCAACCTGCTGCTGCTCGCCAAGATTGACAATAGTCAATTCGATCATTCCGAAAAAATCAGTATGGACTCGCTTGTTACACAAAGTATTGAAGTCATGCAAGAACATCTGGAGCTAAGACAGCTACAGCTGCAACAAGAGATCCAACCGTCGGTGCTGCTGACAGGAAACAGCAGTCTGACCGAAATCCTGATCAACAACCTACTCCTGAACGCCATACGTTACAGCAATGCCAACGATACACTTGCTGTACATCTCAATCAAACTTCTTTAACGGTATATAATCCCGGTTCAATGCCCTTAGATAAAATACTGTTATTCAAACGGTTTTCCAAACTTTCGAAAAACAGCCAAGGCAGTGGTTTAGGATTGGCAATTATTACCGAAATCGCCCGGTATCAAGGCTGGACTGTTGATTATCAATTTGAAAATAATCAACATATTTTTTCCATTCATTTTTAAAATTCCAAAAGTAGTCCTATTCTACGATCAATAACAGACATTAGGTAAGTGATGTCATCGCAGGACCGTGTAGAAAGTTTTATTTGCATATCCGTGTAAATTTAGCTTAGTTTGATACATTTGTTGGGACGATGCATGGATAGCCCATGATTTGGTATCATAGATAAATTTCGATTCATCGAAGTTTTTAACGTTTTTCTTTATATGAAGATTCTCCTAGTCGAAGATGACGTACGTGTCGCAGGATTGATCAAACGCGGACTTGATGAAAATGAATTTCAAACAGCTATTGCCTACGACGGCATATCTGGAAAGAAAATGGCCTTACAACACGACTTTGATCTTATCATAACCGATATCGTACTCCCTAAGATGGATGGATTGGATCTCTGCAAAGAAATTCGTCATATCAAACCCGATGTTCCCATTATCATGTTAACAGCATTAGGAACTACAGACGATAAAATTGAGGGTTTTGACGCCGGAGCGGATGACTATCTGGTCAAACCTTTTGAAATGCGCGAACTCCTAGCCCGCATCAGAGTCCTGCTCAAAAGATATCAAAAACAAGATACTTTCACAGGAACAATTTTGCGTTATGGAGACCTGGAAATGAACCTCCATACCAAAAGCGTCAAAAGGAATACTGCCGAAATCCATTTGACCCCCAAAGAGTTCAAGTTACTCCATTATTTATTGCAAAATCCCGAGCGTGTCCTTTCCAGAATGGAAATTGCTGAAAAAGTGTGGGAAACGCATTTCGACACCGGAACCAACTTCATTGATGTTTACATCAACTATCTACGTAAAAAAATCGACAAAGATTTTGCGACCAGATATATTCATACTAAATCCGGAATGGGCTTTATTCTAAAACAAGACTAATGCGAATCAGGACACGAATCTCCATATTGTTCACGCTGATTACAGCCACCATATTGCTGGTATTTGCCTGTACAGTATATTTTTCAGCGGTAGAGAATCGGGAAAGAGAATTTTACGCCCTATTGAAAAAAGAAGCTTACACCAAAGCAAACCTTTTTTTGAATGCAAATGTTGACAAAAAGACCTTAGAAGATATCTACCACAACAACCGAAAAATCCTCAACGAAGTCGAGGTTGCAATTTACGACACCCGTTTTGACCTCTTGTATCATGATGCAGTAGATATCGATTTTGTCAAAGAGACACCAGCCATGCTGCAGGATATTCTCAAAAATAAAGAGATACGATTTTATCAGAAAAAATGGCAGGTCATCGGCATAACCTTTCCATATAAAGACAAAACTTACATCATCACAGCCGCAGCCTATGATCAATACGGCTACAATAAACTCAATAGTCTATTATCTACTATTCTTTTGGTTTTCATTTTGTCTATATTTCTGATCTATGCAGCAGGAATATTCTTTTCCAAAAAGGTCTTTCAACCTATCCTGGAAATGACACAACGTGTAAAGACGATTTCTGCAACAAGTTTGGATGCTAGGCTTACGAGTAGCGGAAATAAAGACGAGCTTTCCGAATTGGCCAGCACATTCAATGCGATGCTCGACCGTCTCGAGAACTCCTTTGATGCCCAAAAGCATTTTGTCTCCAATATCTCGCATGAGCTAAGAACACCCTTGACCGCCATGATTGCAGAACTCGAGATTTCTGCCAATAAGGACCGCAGCATAGTGGAGTATAAAACTGTCATCGACAATACGCTAAATGATGCACAGAAACTGAAGAAGTTATTTAATAGCCTACTTGATTTTGCCAAAGCAAGTTACGACAGTTCTGAAATCGCGTTTAAAACCTTACGTATAGACGAAATACTAATTGATGCATGCCAGCAGGTTCTCCAGTCAAGTCCAAATTATAAACTCGACATTTTTGTCGATCCGGCGATTGAAGATGAAAAACTTCTATCCATCAATGCAAATGAGTATCTATTGCAGGTCGCCTTTGTCAATCTCATTGAAAATGCCTGTAAATTTTCACCCAATCAAAAATGCCTAATCGCTATCAAAGCGGATGAAAATAGAATTCAGCTGGAATTTAAAGATGACGGAATAGGCATTGACCCGGTCGATCTGCCCAATATATTCACGCCATTCTATCGTGGAAGCAACAAAGATTATAGCGAGGGAAATGGTATTGGTTTATCGCTTACCCGAAAAATCGTGCTTCTCCATCAAGGCGAGATCAGCGTCCGCTCGGCAAAAGGCGTAGGAAGTGTTTTTAGCATTGATATCCCCCATCGTTCCCTATCCTGATAGCATGCTATTTTTTTTTAAGTCTCCTTAACCAGCATATTGTGGTAAAGGAAAAATGTAGCACTGTCAGCTAAGCAGGAGAAATTCTGTTTTTTCCTAGTTTCTTATACATGCTTTTCAAGGAAGGCGAAATCAGTATCAGCAAAAGTATGCTGATACTGATCATGGACATGATCTCATAATAATCCATGGCATACCGCACAAAAGATTGGATCTTGATCCGCTCAGCAACTAGCTTTAAAGCCGCCGTATGTTCCTTATACTGCAGTCCATGCTGCAAAATGCTGACAGATTCCTGCTGCAGGTACTCCCGAAATAAGGGATTGCCCACTTCCGTTCGATCCCTAAACACCTGCTGGTGCTGGGCATGTTCAAACAACTTGAAAAAATTCTGTAAACCGATACTACTCGTGTAACCCAAGTACCGGATAGCGAGACAGATCGCTGCTGCTGAAGCGCCCAATTGAGGGCTAACACTCGTAATGCAAAATAAGATGGTCGGTACCATAATAAGCCCAACTCCGAGTCCATGTAAAACTAATGGTATCCAAAAATGCGCATCATTACCCTGCCCCTCAAAGGAGAAAAACATCCATTGGTGAAACAGCAGCAAGCAACAGAAGCCCAGAATCCAAATCCATTTTACGGGACGTTGCCCAAGCATCCAATACAATGAGCCCAGTACACCGGCGACAATACCAGCAATATTAAACCATTGGATATAGGACAAATGAATGGGATCAAGTTGAATTACCTGTTCGAGATATTGATTTGAGATGGTCAGGGAGAAGCGCTCGATATACATCATATACAAAATCAACAGTCCCAAGAGAAAATTTCTGTTTTTAAAAATCGCCAAATGCACATAAACACGTTTGAGAACCATTTGCCGAACAATAAAAAGAGTAAGCAGCGTCATCCCCAGCGCAAATACAATAAGTAGCTGCTGATCGTTAAACCAATAAACTTCTTGTCCATAGACCATTAGATAGCCAAAACTGACGATCACAAGACTATAGAAAATACAGCTTGCCCAGTCTAATGAAAACAGGGGGTAAGGACGTATATGCCGTATGGAGCGCATCGACAGCATAATGAGCAATAAACCCGGTACAAATGATAATGCAGCGTATAGATAGAGCTGATCAAAATTGAATGAATCGATAAATTCAGCAGTAACAAACGTATTAAAAGGCGAGCTACATAATAATAGGCCGAAAAAAACAGCATAACTTACTTCCTTGGCCCGATCACTTTTCAACCTGGAAAATATCATGGAGATCGATAAGTTTACGGCAGAAGCAAACAACATCCCTTGAAAAAAACGCAGCCCGTATACCCAGCTGATATCCCTGATACTGTACATCAAAAAGCAATTCAATAGCTGTAGCAGATGAAAGATAATATAGTACTGCTTAATGGGAAAGTATAAAAAAAAGCGTCGTTCCAACACGTAGAATCCGACAAAACCAGCATAAAACAAAATAATCAGAAACTGGATGTCACTGGGTTGCGCCCCATAAAATCCAGCAGTGACATTTGTATTGGCCCCCGGCAGGAAAAATAAGACCATACTGGGCATCAAACTGCTAAACAAGATAAGCTTGATCAACCACTCCGGTACCCATTCTTTAAAAATTCCCTTCACTAGTTCTGCTTTTTTGATACCGAGACATTTACATTCATTCCCGAAAGAAGCTGTTGGGATCCCCTTTGCTTATCCAGCTCAATGCGAACAGGTACGCGTTGTACAATCTTCACAAAGTTGCCCGTTGCATTATCTGGCGGTAAAAGGGAGAATGCAGAACCTGTAGCTGGGGAGATGGAAATAATTTTTCCATAGAATTTTTGATCCGGATACGCATCCGCCACCACCTCAACCCTATTACCAAGATGCAAATAACGTAGTTGTGTTTCCTTAAAATTAGCCGTTACCCAGGTTGGGGTTTCTCTATTGACGATAAAGCCCAAAACTTCGCCTGCACTTATCATTTGACCTTTTTCAATTGTGCGTTTGCCAATCTGCCCATCGTAGGGTGCGCGAATAACGGTATACCCAACATCAAGCCGCTTGCGGCCAACAGCTGCAGTCAAACGAACGCGCTCGGCATCAACGACACCTTTTTTCATGTCCACATCGTGCACCCTTTCCTGTGAAGCCTGCAATTTATGTTTTAACGAAGCCAGTTCACTCTTGTAGACATCCAACGTCGCTTTTACATCCTCCAGCTGCTGTGCTGTTGCAGACTTTTCTTGAAACAGGTAATTGTATCGATCATACTCCAATTGTTGTTTCGTTACACGTGCCTCGCCAGCAGCAATGGATGTCCGCAAAGATTCATGCTCTGCCTGGAGGATTTCTTTTTGACTATGAAGAACATTGATCTCTGCTGCTTCCTTATTGACGGATGCAGCTACCTGATCCGCCTCATATTTATATTCCTTATTATCAATAAGCAATAGGGTATCACCTCGTTTAACCAATTGGTGATCGTGATAATGCACAGAAACCACATAACCTCCTACGCGGGAAACAATGGGATTGATGTACTGTGTTACCTGTGCATCATTTGTATAGGTATACCGCAAGCGCATCCATAAGGTGTTAGCGCCCCATAACAACAAGGCCAACAAGACAATTGCAGCCAACCAGTTGGTGATTCGAGTGAGTTGTGCCTCCACAACTGTTCTTCGTGATTTAGGTTTCATTAGATAGTACCCTTCAAAAATTCGATAAAATAATAATGTTTCTGTAGCGCAATATGTGCGGTTTCAAGATCAAAAAGTGTTTTTAGGTATTGCATATCAGCATCCAAGAGATCTGTAATCAAAGCCGATGATTTAAAATACCTGTTTTTTATAATCCGTGCATTTTCCTGCGCCAACGCCTTATTGTTTTGACAGACGTCCTGCTGCTTAATAGCCAATTGATAATCCAACAGGGCCTGTAACAGCTGATTTTCCAGAATCTCCTCTTCATGATGGTGTTTTACCTCTTGTCGATCCAAGGCGATCTGTGCTCCGCGCACCACGTTTTTATTGAGATAAATTGCCGAGATCGGTATGGTTAATTTGAGCCCTGTGATACTCAGATTATACCAGCTGGGGTTATAGGGATACAAGAAAACCTGTGGATTGGCAAAGGTGAATGTACTGGTCAAACCCAACTCAGGAAGATAATTTGATCGCGCCTGTTTGACCGACAACTTCTTCAAAACCACTTCCTGTTCGGATTTTAGGAGGGAAAAAGCATGGCTTCGCGCTTCGGCAACAAGCGCTTCATAGCTGGGGTTTTCCACCTGAAACTGCTCGGGCAGGGGCACAATCTCCGCAGTAATACCACCAATTAGCTGCAGCTTCTGATTTGCAGCCTGAATATCATGACCGATCTGCACGAGCAACAGTTCCCGCTTCGAAAGCTCCAACGAAATACGCAAGACGTCACTGTGCAATACAACACCCGCCTTATACAGATGCTCAATCTCCTTGAGCTGTGCCCGTTGATCAGCAATATCCTGCTCGATTAAAGATCGGTTACTATACGACAGTTCCAAATCCAAAAAAAGATTGCAAACCTCCAATTTCGTCTGCGCCGCGGCATTCTTCCAATCGATTCTAGCCAGCTCATTTTCCAATTTTTTGGACTCAATTTTCATCAGGTCCCGATGCCCATTGTAGAGATTCAGATAAAAATCCAAACCGCTATCGTACAAGTAGTGAATGATATCATGCTGGGAGGGTTTATTTAAAAGGCCTTGATCATAAACAGGCATATTACTCGCATAACTGGCAGAAGCTCGGGCGGAAATCTTGGGCAGCAACTCCATGCGTTGCTGCTGTACCGCCACCTCAGTTTCTTTGAGCTGCAAATAAGACTGCTCGATGTATTTACTGTTCTGTAGTGCTTTGTCGATCATGTCTTTCAGGGACATGCGCAAAGAATCGAGGGCGAAGGTGTCCGAAATAGCGAATACTAACAATCCCATGGTTAGTATTCCTTTTGCCCAATAGGGAGGAAAAAAGTTCACGTGTGCTCTATTATTTTTTTGCGTAGCAAACTTAGACACTTATTGGAACTTGGATTTCTTCACAAACGCCAATATGTTATGGAAAAAAGACATTTTTTCATCAATTCAAACAAAAAGACCAATATCTGCCAAGAAGCCCTTACAATATCCTTTTTTACAACACATAAAAAAGGCCTTTCAAATCGTGATTTGAAAGGCCTTTCTCGACGGTATAATAATAAATTATCCGTATAAGGAATCTTCTATTGCATTCCACAACTGGATTCTTTTTTGTAGCGCTATTTTACTGATCTCTTTCATTTCTGTCCATTTAACCTCATCGTCCTTCGCGAGATCTGCGATCATCTGCATCGCCAACGGTCCATGCTCGTCGCCGTCAAGATCAATATGGCGTTGAAAATAATAAATAAAGCTGTCCAGATTGGCTGTAGGAAAGTTTGTTTTAATTTCTTCCAAAATAGAGGTAAACATTCCCGGGATAAGATCTTCGCGTCCAAATGTAAATGCTGCGGCAATTTTATGCACCTCGCCCTCAGCAATCACTTCGAATGTAAAATTCAAAAAGTCTTTGATCCGCTTATCCAATGTGGTCGTTGCAATGACATCGAATATGTTGCTCGATTTTTTGGCTTGAGCAATAAATTTGTTGACCAGATGAAGGTCGGCACCCATGGCATCCATGGCGTCCAGATACATCTCAAAGTGGCTCAAACGGCGGCCATCAATGTATTCATCCGACTCCTCAGCCAAGACAATTTCGTTGATTAGATAGCGTGTTGATGGATGCTCACTCGCAAACCAAGGTAAAGTCGTACAGGTCAATTTAATCTGTAAAGCTTTTAGTAAAGACATAAAATCCCATACAGCGTACACATGCCCTTCTGTAAAAGAACGTAGATTCTTGATCGTTTTGATCTTACGATACAAAGGGTGTTGTAATAATACCTCGCGTTCGGCAGCAATGTATTCGTTAATTTCCGCAATTCTATTCATGGCGCAAAAGTATTGTCTTATCTCTGTTTTTAAAAGTGTTTTCGATGAGATTACAGTAGCATGATAATTTAATTCTCCAGCTATCCGCTTCATAACCAAATCACAGCCAACAACGCGCCTCGCTTTTGATCGCCTTATTCCTGTTGCTAACGTTCATTTACCCTTAAAAACAAAAATATTTTTTATTATAAAAAATAATCTACTATATTTGTAGAGTATTCAGAATTGCATGATGCAATACCAACCGAGTGCAGGCACCGCGGTGGTAAATTAATACGGGTTTCGACCAAAATAAACGTCGCTGAACGATTATTTTCCCCAACAAGATCTGGATACAGTTTATGGTTTTATCCTTTAAATTTTTAAATTGTATGGCTACTACAACAAATCTTTACCAACACTTACTGGAAAAATTCAGTTATTATTCAACAGATGAACTGATCCAGCTCAACAATGACACCATTTTGGGACAAGGCTGGGGTTCAGCCAAGGCAACCTTTAGAACAGCTTTGATCAGTACGTTCTCCAAAAGAGGACTGGATCTTTCCAACATCATTTCCAAGGAAGACGGTTTTACCTCGGTGAAGCATGTTCCTGTACGCTTGGAACAGAATGTCCTGATTCCTTTACAGTAAAGCCCTATAAACGCAAAAAGAGTAGGCCTAGCCTACTCTTTCGTCAATGAGTGGTGATATCTTAATGTATGATTGAGCGAATGGGCTGTTTGTCGAGCGTCGTCTTTGTAGGACGAGAGATCGCCGCAATTTTGAATTTCTGCCACATTCACTTTCTTTCTTACTTTGCTGATGACCTGATTTAATTCCGATTTCCAGTTGCCCGGGTCGCCAAAATCGTCCATCCAATTTTTGTTGATAAACTTTTTGTAGTTCAAAAGCAAAATATACAATTCCTCACCACTACCGGCGCGATTGATTGACGTGCGCCAGTTCTCTAATTTTTCTTTAAAACTCATAACCAGCAATATACAAAAAAAATACGACTTGACCAAATTTTTAGACTTTTACAGTGCGTATTGACAAAGATCTGACAGGACAATCTCCTTTCCTCGCGGTCGCCAATTTCATGAAAACTGTTATCTCTATCCACTGCAGCCTGAGCGCTTAAAAAGTTGTAATTTAGTTGAAGAAATAGCATGCGATACAATGACCCTTCTATTTTCAACCGCAATAGTTCCAAGAAATAAATAATTAATTGATGACTAAACTTTATTATGATTACGGGGTCTCATTAAAAAGAGAAAACATGATTATTTGTTTTCAAATTTAACCCGATGCCCTATATAATGTCAAAATTTACGTTTAAAACCATCCTAGTTCTTTTTATATTAGCTACTGCCACACCTGCGATGTGCGCTAAATTAGCGCATGCTAATCCTGCTACTTTTTTCTTTCAGGAACATCTGGGTGATGGTTACAGCAAAATCGGATCACGCATTTATTATCGTGGCAAAGAAATTCCAAACGCCAATGCTAGTTCGTTTCAATTTTTAGGTTCGGGTTACGCCAAGGATAGCTGGAAGGTATATTTTCGGGGGTCAATACTAACTGATGGCAGCCCATCTACTTTCCAATTTCTTGGAGACGGTTATGCTAGCGATGCCTGGAAAGTTTACTTTTATGGCAAGCCATTGTCAAACGTAACAATTTCTACCTTCAAGACACTGGGAAGTGGTTACAGCAAAGACGCGTGGAAAGTCTACTATTTAGGCAAGGAAATTAATGGGGCAAACGCTTCGAGCTTTGAAAATCTCGGTCGGGGGTATGCGAAAGATAATTGGAACAGCTATTATAGGGGCGAAAAGAACGATAGATTTGCTGATCCTACCACACAGCCTCTTGGCGGTCAATACGCCAAAGACAGCTGGTCTGTGTTTTATAAAAATAAGAAAGTGGAAGGGGCTTCTGCTTCAACCTTTGAATACATGGGTGATGGCTATGCCAAAGACGCTTGGGCAGTTTACTATCAGGGAATAAAAGTTACCGGCGCTTCGGCATCCACCTTTAAAGCACTTGGAGGAGGGTATGCAAAAGACTCCTGGACGGTTTTCTATCGCGGCCAAGAGTTGAAAGGGGCGAGTGCTTCCACCTTTGAATATTTGGATAACGGCTATGCGGGAGATGCATGGAGCAAGTTTTATAAAGGTAAAAAATTGGATAATTGAAAATAGACGACGGGATTATTCTATCGAAAAATTCCAATTTCCTAATACTTTCGGTATCTCCCAGGATTCAGCTTTGGCCTTATAATTATTAAAGTGACCTTTTTCCCAAGTGGTAATATGGTAACCTTTACAGAACTTACAATAATAAGCCCTTTTGCAGGCATCTTTACCCATCCTGTGTTTGATACGTTTACCATCCAGTTTGTTTCTCATCCGGGATCTGAACTTAAAGTGAAGCATTGCCCATTGCGCCTCAATTAAAGAAGGAAATCCAACTTTACCAGTAGCTCGGCATTTCCAGGTATTGTCCCTTACTTTTTCCATAATCTATCTATTAAAGTTTACTTAATATATTTTATTGCTCTTTTTCTATTGGCACCTGCAGCATGACCCATTCCCTGATATGCTTTGCAATCTTGTCGGACACCTCAAAATAGTACCGTCCCTCAAAAGGTATTTTGAGCACGATACGCAATCGGCCCCGTTTCAGTTGCTGGCAAGCTTGGATCATATCCAAAGGTATAGCCTTATCCCGGTCTATCTTTTGTACAAATCCCTTCGTGCTATTGACAACTTCCTTTAAGCTGCGCTGCTCGCCACAAGTCAGATTTTCGTCCATCGCAGTTCTTAAATAAAGGCTGACTATACCATTTTTATAAGTAAAAATCCCGATATCCTTATAGGATATCTTTTGGGACAAGATTTTATTATTGAGCAGGAATACTTCCTGTTCCAGATCCATGGATCTTAACAGAGCTAAGTCTATTTCATCCATTGAATCCACATCTCTATCTTCCCCTGCTGTTTCCAGGATCTCTTTCAGCTCTTCGATGCCCGGAGAAAGCAGCTCAATCTGCTCCTGGAGATCTCTAGTTCTTGATTCCTGCTGCAGGATAGTTTCTTTCTGTTCTAAAATCAATATTTTTTGCCTGTGGTAAACAGCGACGTAGAAATAAACTGTATAGGACATGTTCAGGACCAGAATACCGCTAAATATGACCATTAAAGGAAACAGCAGCCATTCATCCTTCGCCTGTGGATCGGGGCCAATGATCCAGAACAATAAAAGCGTCGGAAGTATGCAGCAAAAAAATAATTGCATACCGGCGCGTTTTTCGGGGTTAACCAGCCAGTTCTGCTTTTTGTCTAATATTACGATAACCAATCGTATATAAAAGAAAATAATCGCTACCATCAATACAAAAAATAGATAGCTATAGGTTACCGGCCAGTCTAAAAGCCATTCCGCCAAGGCGCCCCGATAGCCCAGATACCAACAGAATCCTCCAAAAATGAAAGATGCAATCAACTGCCAGATCCCATCGGGATACTGCACCGTCAATGTTCTATTATCCTGATATCTATTTTTGCTAAAACTTTTCATGTACAGACGACATTTTAATAACGCTATTAAAATTTACATACTTATTTTTGTTATATAAATTTAGCCAATTATTTATTAAACGATGTCCAACTAACTTAAATCAATGCTTTTGCATCGTTTTACGGTTCAAATAATTCCCCTGCTGGATGAAAAATTTAATTCTTTGTTGCCAGAAAATCCTCCTTCGCTGTCAGGAAATCAGCACTCATTGTAAAAAATTGGCCTTCATTGAAATGATTGGGATATTCACTGAAATTTCATGCTATAGTGGGTAAATTTAAAGCGTAAAACTTCACTGATTATTAAACCATAAATCATGAGGACAATAAAGAAATTTAGACTGCCATTTAGCCGCAATTATGTATTTATTGCAATTGCTGTACTGATTACCTTATATGGGATTTTCTGGGCCCGGACACATAGCGAACGCGTCTATAGCATCGGGGCAATGATCATTCTTATCCCATTTCTGGAAATGCGTGGCCAAGAACGCGTCATGCAGCTTTTCGTTATCTTTTTTGTCTGTATTCAGGTCAGCAGCATAGCACTATTTGACCGCCTTCCCTACCAGCTGCTGATCAGCTCACAACCCTTTTGGACAGCTGTAAAAAAGGGCATACCGACAGCCTTTATCATCTGCACGATGGCAAATCTGTTTTTCTGGAGAAAGACAGACATTTTCAAACTTTATGGGATCCAATTTCCCATCATGATCATTGCATGTGCCTGGTATATCCGTATGCTGCTGATCATGGTTAATTGCCAGCATATCCCAAATGCAAAAGCTGTACGGATACCCGCCATTGTTATCCAGAAATGCCCTGCTTGCTGTGACTTATACGAACTATGGTTTTCGTTCAATTATGAAGGTCAGGAAGAAAAAGTTTCGATTAATGTCAATCCCCAACTACATGAACAGACCAACGAAGGAGATTCACTCATACTTCAGATGCATCCCGGGAGATTTGGCTGGCCGTGGTACCATAAAGATATCAAAAGGAGGTACAGATGATCGTAAGTTTACAGAAGCTGACAACGCTCATAGAAGCTTTGGTTTATCTTGATAACAAAGATATTCCAAACCGTTTGGGTGAGATCGCCGAGGCCTGCAATACTAATTTTGCATTGGCACTACAAGCCCATCGGGAGATTATTCAGGTAAATAATGCACGTCAGGCTATCCAAATCTACCATACTCAATTGTTGCGGCTACACTCTTTGTTGTATAGCTTCTGTAACGTACGTAAAATTGTGAGTTCTGCAGCGCTATTTGCCCTAGAAGAATTACTTGAGCGAATCGAACAGCTCTTTAAAAAAGATATTGATCCCTATACGCCGCTGCCGGAGCATTATCATCTGAAGCTGCATGAATATGTATACGAACATATGCCCTATATTCTGGATAAGTTGGCTCAGAAAAGCATACCTAAAGCCTATCTCACCGAGATCCTTTCGGGTATGGACAGCCTATTTGAAAATGGCAAGATTCCCTATATTCAATACCGACATCAGAACTACCTAACCAAAATGATCGAATCACTTTGCCAATTGGCTGAAGACAAGCGCCAGAGTAAAAACTGGCATTACCGCTTTTTGATTCTGATGGTCAATTTCAATTTTAACCACATGGGCTTCTTCAATCGCTGGAAAGAACTTTACAATTCAGACCCATCCTTTATGGATGCCTTGTTACGCTTCCCCAAACACTTCTCCTGTATCCCGGACTTTGCATATGATAGCAACCGTAGGAGCTTGCTCAAGTTGATGCGCGGGTACATGGAGGATGAAAAAATCTCTCCATCAGCAACAATGCAGGATTATCCCCAACAATTTATTCAAAGCAATTTTAATGGCAAAGAGCTCAAACTTTGGATGCATATATCTGTAAAAGCCAACATTATGTGGTCGTCAGAGAAAAAAGAAGTTGCCGAGGTGTTTTCCAGGCTCGTCAAAACGAGGGAAGGCACCTTACTTTCTGCGCATAGCCTGATCCGGATGGACAAAAGCGCCGAGTTTCATACAGCGCTCCGTATCCGCAAGGTATTGAATACGATGCTTGACGAACTGAATAGACAGTTTCCTGACTTAAATAAATAAAACATAAAAATTTAAAAAACAGGGGGTATGCCATCGCTACCCCCCCTCATCATATTCGTTCTATCTATCAAAACAAGCCTTAAGACGCCAAAAATCAACGGTTTTACCAAGAATCCTCTGCGGATCTTTTTATCGCATAATACATCTTCATTACATCCCAGTCGTTATTTAAATCCAATAGAGGCAGGTGCACTTTCCAACTTAACCATTTCGCTACACCTGCTCCGGCCTATTTTCCATACTACCTTTGTTTTACAGCGTACGAGAAA
The DNA here is from genome assembly GCF_002295765.1 of Sphingobacterium sp. UBA865. NCBI lineage: Bacteria > Pseudomonadati > Bacteroidota > Sphingobacteriia > Sphingobacteriales > Sphingobacteriaceae > Sphingobacterium > Sphingobacterium sp. UBA865. The sequence continues at coordinate 138,255 of NZ_DBGB01000041.1, forward strand.
GTAGAAGCTGACGCTCAGGCAGGCCGCTGTATCCAATTGTATGGGCAGGTACGGCGCCCTGTTTTTGAAACGACGAAAAATAGTAAAACAGGGATAGGCAATAATAAATACCATGATCTAAATAATTAAAGTTATGGACAGGAATAAAAAAAGCAACATGATATACAAGATCATCCGGGCAGCAATGATACTTTTTTGGGTATATGTGGGGATGGAGAAACTCTGGCAGCTTGGGGCATTCAAGATTGCCCTGGAGCAGCAGCCAGTGATCAGTTCTCTGGCTCCAATACTCTTTTGGCTACTTCCGCTTATGGAAATTGGTGTTGGCGTATTGCTAGCGATACCATCAGCGAGGTTGTGCTCCCGGGGATGGAAAGTTTCGACCATACTTATTATAGCTTTTAGTATCTATATCGGTCTTGGCATCCTCAATGTATATGACAAGAAACCTTGCATGTGTACCAGTTTTTTGAGCAATATTTCCTGGACAGCACATTTGATCTTTAATCTCATTATTCTTGGCCTATCGATAACCGGATGGCGATTGCACCGTAAGACGATCAACTACGGCGAGCGTGCACTAACAGGCCGAACAAATATCGCATTATTACTGATAGGCTTTATGGCAACGGGAGCCATCAGTAACTGTAATATCCACTATACGAAGTCAAAGGATATTTGGTACGCACCAGATAGCATTTACGACTATCAACAACCCAATACTGCCAGCAGCAATGTAAAAGGTCTGCTGGTATCTACATACGATCGGTACACAGGACCGTACCGACAATTATTTACCAAAAGTTTGCAAACTGGCAGCTTTACTAATCAATTACCGGTTTGCAATACAGAAAGGAGGGTAGCTACATGCTAACCAAATTTTTAAACAATTATGGCTACATGATATTAGGCGGAGCCATGATTATCGGATTCTCAGCATTTAAAGGTGCTGAAGCTTATGCAGGAAAAAGTTTAGATCCTGTGACAGTGTATTTTCATGGGAATCCAACAATTCCCAATGAGGTAGAGAATTTGTCGAAATGGGATACATCTCCTAATGGCAAAAGTTGTAATAACCAAGATGAGCTCGCTTGTGCAGTTCAAGTTGATCCAACAGACCTTAACAGTTCTGGAACATCTTTCGACTCGAGCAAAATAGCAATCGAAGCAACTTCTACCAGCTCTGGATACATTCCTTCGTTGGAACCTGGGTATAGCCCTATGCAGTTTAATCCGATTAATCGAAATTAGAGATTCGACTTGCATCAATTAATAGTGGCCCTATACAGGGCCACTATTATCGTAAATTAACGTGGATTTTGAGGAATTCCTGCTATCCTCACAATATCTGCCGGCAGAGGTAATGCATACCGGTTTTCGTTGGGCAAAAGCCTGTATTCTTTCCCATCGACTACTCTTTTTAAGACGATCTCCTGCCCTTCCAGATTTAATCGTTTGATATCCATCCACCTCAGCCCTCGATAGACCAGCTCTTTCCGTCTTTCGCTTAATATCACTTTCAGCACCTCCCCCGCCTCCGTCAAAAGATAAGGTTTATAGGTTCCTGATTTATATCGCGTCGCCAAAAGTTTATTAAGATCTGCTTGCGCTTCCACCAACTTGCCCGCTCGCGCCAGACATTCCGCCCGGATCAGGTATATTTCATCTGTAGCCACCCCGCCAAATAAAAGCGTACTTCCTGAGTACTGCCCTTTAAAATTGATTACATTATTTAACACTTTAAAATACGCTTGCTTCCGCAGGTCATTGGGATCATAAGAGCGATAGAGTACAGAATCGATATTTGAATACGCATTACTCAGTATTGTTGCCTTCAGTTCCATATAAAATGTAGTCTCTTTATTGAATAAACTAAAGGGAAAAGAGGCCGTCAACTTCACTTCATTGCTGTTATTATAATCAAGTAGCTCGTTTCGCCGTTGCAAATACAGCTCAACATATTTTAATGCCAGATCATATTGACGCATCGACAGATAAGCTCTTGCCAAAACCCCATATACAGCAGGCTTACTTGGCTGTACCACATAATCCGGTTCCAATGGCAGAAGCGAAATCGAAGCTTCTAGATCTGTGATCACCTTTCTATAGCTATCTTCCACGGAGGCCCGTACGGATTTCACATTAAAATCCGATGTTTCCCGAAGAACAATACCTAGATCCGTCTCAGCGGCATTTTTTTGATAGGCCTTGGCATAGGTCCATAACAAACTGAGATAACTGTTGGCACGAAAAAATAGGGCAGCGCCTTTAATACCGTCCCATTTTGCAGCATTCTGTTCATTTCTATCAATTTTATCAAGACGCTCCAGTACGAGATTAGCTATATATACAACATTGTACATGCTCGACCAATCGTTGGAAAAATTATATTGGGAATCTTCCCAAATATAATCCAGCTTCTCCACATCATTCAATGCTTTGTAATTGCTCTCAGGAATAAAATAATCGTCACAGGCCTTTTCACCACGTGAACAAAAATTATTGTTCATTACACGTACATTGTCCAGTAGTTTCTGTAAGTCATCCAGTTCTTTGGGTACAACCAATTTATTATTGGATTGTACATCCAAATATTTATCACAAGCCCCGAAAATTAGTGTAGCAAAGCCCAGGGTTATACTTATAATTATTGTTTTCATCTCTTAATAATCTATTTGAATTCCCAATGAAAATGTTTTTGGAGGGGTTAGACGATATGCAAATTCAGGATCAATATGTTGCCTATTAGCTTTCCAGATTACACCTAGGTTAGCAATATTTCCATACAGCCTAAATTTCATTTCGTTCTTGCCAGGTACCCTATGTTCCCAGGCGGCATTAATATATTCCAAGCGGATATGGTCTCCTTTAAGTATCTGGATTTCTGATTGGGTATAAAAAGCACTGAGATTATCATTTATCGGATACTCCATTTTAGGCATGCTGGTCTGCTTTTCATCGCCAGGCTTCATCCAGCGATTTTCAAAATCGGGATAAGCCACACCCTGCTCGAAGAGTGAGTAGTAAGACGTGGACGGCTTTTGAAAATAATAATCAGCTTTAAAGCTCATGTTAAAAGACATCGAAAATGCTTTCCACGCAAAAGTATTGATGAGATTGCCAAACAGCTGGGGTTTGGAGGAACCAATAAAGACAATACTTTCTGAATCCGAAGCGTTTTGTAGGGACGCATTTCTGATCTTGAGATATTCTGTGCTGACTTCACCGTTCAGGTATCCCTGTGGCTGCCCCTTTTCATTCAGTCCAGCCCATCGATAAGCCGCTATTGCATTTAAAGGTCGTCCTACTATCGGCGTGATACCATTGCCATTACCGAGAAAATTGCCGAGCCCTTGGTTCACACTTCTATAATATGCGGTCGTTTTGTTCTTATTCAGGCCTACTACCAGACTCGTACTCCATTTGAGCCTATTTATTGTATTGATACTATTCAGAGCCAGATCGAGTCCATGACCACGCATGGCGCCGACATTTTTAACCACTGTTGCCTGTGCTCCCCATGTTGTATAATCATAATCTGTGGTACCATACAGGTCTTTTCCATTTTTCACATAATAGTCAACACTGCCTGAGATCCGGTTTTTAAGTAACGCATAATCCACTCCTAGATTGAAAGTTCCGACCTTCTCCCATCGGAGTGAAGGATCATTTAGGTTTCGGATACTCAACATGGGGTAATTCGTATATCGTGCTGTCTCGATATTTGCAATGGGTTCGGGCGTCCTGGTCAGATCAACGTTACCACTGTAACCAAATGTGGCTCTGAGCTTGAGATTATCCAACCAAGGCAGCTCCATAAACTGCTCTTTGCCGAGATCCCAAAAACCACCCACAGACCATAGTGGTGACCATTTATCATTTGTATTGGCTCCAAATATATTGGCTCCATCCTGCCTAAAACTGAAAGAAATGCCATATTTCTCCTTCCATATATCAGAAAAATTGATGTATGTTGAAACAAACCTATTGACCGTTTTTGTGAAATCCGGACTTCCCACTATTGTCTGTAATAGTGCGTCGGGACTCGTGCGGTAAAGGTTTATAAAGTCAACAGCCTGCGAAGTCAGGGGGATACTGTTGTATCCATACACAGTATAGGCTCCTCCACGCTGCGTATTCTGCCGCATCTCCGCACCAACGATGCCAATTAAGTGGTGCGCACTCAATCGTTGATCTAAATTGAGCTGACTACGCACGGTGTACGACTGCCCCTCACTTTCACCAATTTTATTAATTCCCGCACGCGGCACCGGATAGCTTACTTTTCCAGTCACCGGATCCACCTGTGTAAATTTATTGATCAACAGACGAGCACTATAACTTTCCATTTCACTTAAAAACTCACTCTTGGAAGCCTGCTTTTGATATTGTCCTGAAGCGGTTAACTTGAGGTAGGGCAAGATCTGATAAGAAATACCGGCCGATGCAAAGAGCTCAGTCAAGTTTTTGGTAGTCTTCGAATAGTTATATTCCGATAGCGGATAGTAAGACCAGTCTAAATAATTAGCACCAAAATTCTGGTCGAGATACGACCTTCTAAAATCCCCGTCAAACGATATTTCCTTACCGTCATTATCAAAGAACTGCATATAGGGAACCGATTTGCTACCATAGCTCAGGCTGGAATAATCAGGTCTCCCCGATTGATCCCTATGATCGGTATAGTTCACATTCAGATCTACCTGCAAGTTTGCAATCGGACGATAACTATTTGAAAATAGCAGATTCCATTTTCTATTTCGGCTATCTAATTCAGTTGTTGTTTTCGTGTAGCCTAATCCTAGCCCATAACTGTTTTTTGCATTGCCACCGGCGATATGCAAGTTATACTGCATCGACATCGGTGATCTATAAAAAGCGTCTGAATAATTCTTCAAACCGTCCTGCGCCAAGAGGTTATTGATTGCCTCTGCGGAGTCCAATGACGAAATCTTTCCATTTTTTGTACGGTCCAAAATATCAATTACGGGGGTCATTGCTACATAAGGAAATGATTGTAGAAAAACATCATAATGTCCTCCATCGAACAGCATCTTTTCAATAGCTATAAAATCAGCATTTGGAACCTGATACAGCTGCGACAGATTTGGGCGATCTTTAAAGATCATCGTACTTCCAAACGTAATTTTATTGCGGGTATTTGTCCCTATCATACCTTTCTTGGTGGTCAGTACAATTACACCATTTCCTGCCCGGGCGCCCCATATAGCACTCGCCGCAGCATCTTTCAAAACCGTAGCCGATTCAATCATCGCAGGGTCTATGTTGGTGATATCACCTTCATAGATAAACCCGTCCAGCACAATTAAAGGATCAAGATTACCGTTAATGGTACTTAGTCCCCGAACAGAAACATTTAGCTTCTGCTGCATAGCATTTTTGATCGGCTGATTGTCAAAGCGAATAGCGGGTACAACATTGTTAAGACGCTGAAGGATATTGGTCCCTACCTGCTGATCCAACATTTTTCGGGAAATTACATTTATAGCCCCCGTGACTTCGTTTGCCCGAAGTGTCTGATAGCCGGTATTCACCTGTACCTCCTGCAAATAGTTTTCTTCCTTTTGAAGCATTATCACTGCATTATCTCTAAAATAACCTCCGGCCACAGTGCGGCCGTGATATCCCACCAAACTGACTGTCAACGAGTCCCTATCGACAACACCAATTAAAGCAAACTGCCCCTTGTCATCAGTACGCGTTACCAGCTGTTTATTCATCACGCGAATGTTCGCATTCGGCACAGGAGATCTATCCGTACTATTTAGTACGCGTCCTTTAATCTCCATCCGTTGCACTTGCTGAGCCTTGCCCAGCAAGATGTTTACGCTGCATAGCAGCGTTAATAATCCAACTTTCATTACTTCGGGCTAGTAGATTGGATAAACTAAAGGATAAGTTCTGTATTCTTTCACAGCACTAAACATTATCCCTCTTTCGTTCAGAAAAGTTAACTTTTCTTGTTCTGTCCACCGGACAAAGCCAGCAGGTATGGTGATATCGATATTAAAATTTTCCTTCTCTTGCAGTTCAGTCGGAAGATCAAAAGCATAAAAGAGATTCTGCAGAAATAGACCGATAGGAATATTCTGATAGAAAGCCTCTTCGCCTATCCCTTGAAAGCGTGCAATTGAAGCCTTTCCACTGGTAAGAATGGTTTTGATCTTATCGGAGAATCGTATTTTATACAGTTCAATGCTGTCGCTTTTACGCGCAACAGCAATTTTAAAATAGTTCTGAAATTCTCGACAAAAAATATCCGCAAATTGTGAGCGGGATACCGAGTCATCGGTATAAAACTGATACCAATACTTATTTTGGGTGCTATTTCCGTTCAACAACTTTTCTTTGAATTGTCTACCGAGACGAGCATCTATGACCAGATCATTTTGTCGGAACCCTTTGAGCACCTGCCCATAGGCTTGAAAGAGCATAAACTGTAGACTCTGATTGCCCATTTGAAGGAAGGTTGTCCCTTTCTTATGATTCAGATTCGGGTAAACAGGTAGGTAATTGTCTCTATATCCCCCAAATGCAGAAATGTAATGCACCCCCACAGTATCCAGTAGCGGTTCAGCAGCACTCCGAGTGAGGTTTTTATAAATGCCTTCGCTCTTTAACACGGCATTTCCATCCACCAAAGCCTGAATATTTTTGTCCGTCAGCGAATGCGAGCTGGTCATGGCAATAAAGACACCATTTGTATCAACTACCGCCAATGCAGGCAGGGTATTATGCGCAAACAATGCGGTAAACACGGTATCATCTAATACTGTGGGTAGAGAGGGCGTAAAATTAAAATCAGCTTTAAATTTCTCAAATCTTGTCTTTATCCGTTTTGCTGTATCTTTATTCCGCTTACTATTGACCATTATAACCTGTATGTTAGCCGGAAAACGCTGCTGTATCCATTCCATTTTAGGAATACCTTCAATGCAGCTCGGACAACCTGTTGACCAGAAGTCTAAAAAGATCAGCTTCCCTTTCAGATCAGCGAACTTGATTGTTTTCTTTTTCCCATTAAAATAATGGAGTTCAAGCGACTGGTTCCATACCGCATCTGGAACCTTATCGCCCGGCTTTAGCGCAACAAGATTGGAGAGCCCATCGGCCCCGCTGTCCTTGCGGGGCGTCTGAGCCGATAAACTAAACATAGAAACTAAACATAAAAACAAGCATGACAAAACCATGCGATGCGCACGCTTATAATCTGCAACAAATAAAAAGCATTTTAAAGCCTGCTGAACAACTAAACCTATTGATCCAAGCAAAGTATTGGCTCGCAACACCAAAGCCTTGCAGATCGACTTAAAGAGCCTTAAAACAGATCGTTCAGATTCTACTTCATAAGTCAATCTAGCATTTCCCACCTGCTGAAAAGCTTGCTTTTGTTGTGTGGGTCTTGTGCAATCGTTTAGTTGTCCTTGTGTATAACAAGGGCTTAGCAAGGGTGAACCTAGGGTCGCGCTATAGTCAAGCCTGTGTGTTCCTTGTGCCAAGCTATAGTCGACCATCTTTTGAGCAATTCCTGTCGAATTTTTACATTTCATCGGATTTTCATCGAGTCCGCATCGGGTTTTGATCGGTGTGGCCCGATGAGATCCCGATGAAAACTCAATACCAATAGCATGAAAGGCAGAAGTTGGGGCGAAGTTGGTCAGGCGAAAGTCCGAAGAAGGTGATACCTTTTCCTCTCTTCGGCTGACCTTCGGCTCGGCTTCAAGACTTCTTCGGGACATGTTCGAGATAGGCTTGGCACTTCTTCGGCTCGGCTTCGGCAGGACTTCGAATACGCTTCGACTCCTACCCGAAGCGCAGTCGAACAACAGTCGAAGCGTTCCCGAAGAAGAGTCGACGCTGGTACGACGCAGTGTCGAACGATCCTCAAACAAAACCCGAAGGCTGCCCGAAGAATCTGCTTTTTCTAGAAGTTTCTGAGCGCTAATCTTACAGCGCTTTTTTAGCAGGATCGAGGTACCTTTAAAGTACGTTTTTCCTTGTCTAATTTTGTTACGCAAATTTTGCGTAATTAGTACTATATCTGTGCTTAAGTAGTGCTTCACAGGTACTTGAAATATATAGGTTATATAGCCCCTTAAAAAGGCTAAAAATTTCAGGATATTCATTATTTTTTTGTTAGTGGTTACTTTGATAACCTACTGAAAAACTCCGCGACCTTTTTGCTCAATTCTAGCTCTTTTCCGATGCGCTCTTCAGCTTCTGCTGAAAGTTGCATTTTACGCAGGTCTATATGGCGATAATTGGCGACATTGTAGGCGATCAATACGCGATACAATGCAGTTGCAAATTCCTGCATTTTCTCATCTTTCAGGAGCCTATTCTCTCCTACGCCACCATCAAGATACGTGCTCAATAGTTGCAGTATATTAGCAGAAACAGTCTCTAGCGCATAGTGATTCCAAAAAGATTCAATCTCCTTAATAGGGTCATAGTCATCCTTATGGACATCAAAAATTATCAAATCAAAAGCAAGTTGTAGCGCTAAAATCCCGTTCATTTTTCAGAAAATCTTCGTAACCGAAAGTACATAGCATCCCCTCTCCGATCGAAATCAGCTTTTTATTGGGAGCCTGATGTTACTCAGTTCACATTAGTAATAATTATTTCATTCTGGGAGCCAGATCGCGTTTGAATGAGGGGTCACACAGGTGTATAATATTGGCGATACGCGGTCCATGGCAAGAGAAGCCAAATCTAATTTGGCCAAACCAGCCGAGCTACTCGGGGGCAGTGATGATGTTTTTTGATCTTTGTTTTTTGTTCATAACTCGTTATTGGTAACGAGTCTTGTCGGTTAGTCACCTAATGATAAATGTGGGACTGCACACCGTACCTGAAATAAAGTTTCTGACGCCTTACACACCACGGCTTTACAGCAGTACCCACATCTATCTGTTATGCAAATATAACATAAAAGTATAGACATGGGTGTTTAATCTGCTGTCTTGCGGTGTGGCGTCAGAAAATACAGGCACAAGACTCTTTGATTTAAACACCATTGAAGATTTTCAATCTTCTAATAATTAAACAAATATAAGTACTTTTTTAATAAAATGCAAATTTAACATAACATTTGATTTTATAAATTTTAACGGTATTAGCTGTAATGAAACCAAAAGGGAAAATTACAGCGTTTGCTCAACACATTATAGACACATTTAGAGTTCTCTACCTTGAAGAAGAAATTTCAGGAAGAGAGTTTTCTCGGATTATTACAGACGAAACAAACTCTACAAGAGTTGGCGGTATTGAAAGTGAATACAATAATGAGAAATACTCTCCTGAGCTTACGAAAAAAGCTTTAAACCATTTCGGATTAACTATGCAGGATATTTTACCTGATGAATTGCTAGATGATGACCAACTAATAGAAAAAACTAGAATGCCCATTCTGAAAAAGATGAGCATTAAAGCTGCACTTAATTCACTTATACAGGATGGCTATTTTGATACCCCGCGTCTACGTGCTGAAATCACCTCTTATTATAACTCTTTTTTATCCGAAGAAGACAAAAAAGCAGATTCAGATATTTCGTCATCTTTAGAAAATTTATACATAGAGGGAAAAATACTAAAAATTCAATCGAATGGCTCTGACGACAAGAAAGGCAAACTGATCCGCTTTGTCCGCAACATGGAATTGAAAGAAGATTAAGTCTTTTACCCTTTATTTCCTAAATTTGAATTTGTATCACTCGTTATATGCCCATTACCATACCCACACTTTCGTACGAGCTCAACACCACAGTTCGAATGAATCGTGAAGCCAAAGGCTACACACAGGAGGAATTTGCATTTTTGATTGGCAAGGACGTCAAGGAGGTAGAAGATAATGAGGATCTCACGACTGATTCTGCTTATGATATCAATCACACTAATTTCTATGCAAGGGTTTTGGAAAAAGTACCTAAGGAAATGTTTTTCAAGGACTCATTTGAGGAGGCTACCATTAAGATATATGCCACGAAAACAGAAATAGAAAAGAAGAATACCGGTAAGAAAAACATTAAATTTAAAGGAACGGGTAGCTTTAACAAAAAGTCAACCGTGATCGAGCCCTATTCCATTCCAGTAGATCCAGATTATGATGTCTTTGCAGAGGATCAGGCTTTGGTATTAAGCATACTAGAAGATTACCTAAAGGATGGGTATTTTAAAGAGGGCGTTACTGGTTATAAACTTTACCAAGATTTATTAGCCAAAGCAGGATCCGGAGAAATACAACTTCCTAACTCTTTTCGACCTATCTTGGTCTCGCGCGCTATTACGAAGCTATGCAATAAACGCAAGAAGCCTAAATTACTACCACATAGGAAGCTTCCCAAAACAGCTGAGAAGTGGTTGTTGTATAAGGAAGATGTTTAAACACTTAAAGTTTTACTCACATAATCTTTCCACAATCTTAAGAAGATGCAATTGTCAGAATGCCGAAAAAGCCATTGCTTTTTTTAACAAAGTCTTTCAAGCATTTTTTTTATTCTTGATGCTCGTTTATTATTTTTAAACCATAAAACAAGATGATATGTTCGTACCAAATTCGCCCCATGTTCGGACTACTAACAGATAAGAGCCAGATGCTGACCTGACCTTTGCCAGACTCCGATCAAGAATTATCTGGTCAAGGCCTGGTCATTACCAGCGTAATTGTTGATCTGTTGCGCTAACCTCCCGGAGAAGATCCGAACACAATCCAAAGCATTTAGGATTTACATTCACTTCAAGTACTTATTAATGCGGAGAAAGCGGCAGGAAATCTAAAAAAGAAATTCGTCTCAGCATTTACAACCATTTTACAGATAATTTCTCAATAATGTCTCACCATATTGTTTTTAATAAACTAGTTTATTAGCTTTATAGAAATAATTTTTGAGCAAAACTGTAAGGTATATAATTTTGATATTTTTGCTGTGCGCCGAATTAAAATGCCTTTACTGAACCATACAATTAGACAATCGAATACGCATATTTTGTTTTGGGAGATAGGTAAAGCAGAAAACATAAGGGTGAAAATCGTCCTTTGGGGATGGACGGGCGATTTAGGAGTCATTTGCGTTTGCAAACGTGCATTGCCTATCAACCTTTGCTATCTATAATGGCATTATTTATTCGGGCGCAGCGACGACGTTCTTATATAAAAGTTTGCGTTAATAGTAAAGAGGCCCCTTTTTAAGGTGGCTTTGGGTAGTGGTACTAGGGTTTAAAATCGTTCTTCTTATAATTCTTTAAGTTTATGTAGAACGAAGCTTTCTCGGAAATGAGTGGTTAGCCCTTAGATAGCAAGGGGCAACTCCACACTCTGAACCCAAGGGGAGCCTTAGCCACATACTCAGAGGATATTCAAGATTATTATAACAATACCAAAGCGAACATCAATGCGGACACAGCAGCATGGTCGACATTTGGAGATATCTTCAGATGAGCTACGGTTTGTGAGTAGTAAATAGAACATCCCATAGGTAAACAAACGTTAAAACAGTTATAAAAAGATGAGCCTAGATCAATTAAGCGAAACACAAATTTGTGGTTTCAGTTTAGATAAGGATACCATAGATTTCCTGAAGAATAAAAATATAGATATTTTTAATGGTAGTCTTGGGCAAATTACTAATTTAGAATACGGCATGTATAACAATACTGTACAATGTCTTCCTAATTTAAAATACCCAAGCAATTTCCATGAATATGAAATTGCAATATTAGATTTGATTAACACTGAGACTGTCGCTTACAATTTTTCAGACCATCAAAGAAAGGTAATTGATTCCACGTCTGATCTTCATATAGTTTGTCATTATCCTCAAAACATTTTTGATCCTCGTGCATTTTCGTTAATGATGCTAGCAACTAAACTTAAAAACAACTTAAATAACGGTTTTTTAATTATATGCTTCTGTGGAGAGCCTAAAAACATCACTTATCACTTTAACAATCTGCCGAAAGTACAACATGATCTATACAGCTTTATAGATGATATCCCTGAGATTAAAAGCCAGACAGGGAGAAGAGTTCAAATCTCCACTTCCGATAAAGTTATGCATAGATTTCTTTCTAAATATAATGACACAATTACCTATCATGCTACATTTAAATCTCCAAAAATATATGTTGAAGACCAATATATACTTGATCCCGCCTATGTACCTCTTGTACATACTACCAAGGGGGAATTAGTAAGTTATTATCATATTCAAGGTGATTCTGGAGTATTTATTTTTCCTGATATAGAGAATAAAGGGGCCTTTTTAGAAGAGTTTATTACACAAATAGCCCCAAGCTATCTTCCTAACTTATTTCCGGGAATTGTAAAAAACAACTGGCTGAATGAAAGTAGATACTCTTTGCCTAATCAAGAAAGACTACTAAAAGAAAGGAAATTACTAAAGGAAAAGTTTGAAAAAGCTCTTGATGACAAGGATCATGAGATCCTTAATAATCAGTCGAAATACACCTTCTTACAAGACCTCATTACTGGAACTGATGATAAGTTAGTTCATGCTTTAGTCGTATTTTTAAAATGGTTAGGTTTCTCTAATGTCACGGACGCAGATACCATAGAAGGACGCAAACTAAAAGAAGAAGATGTGTTAATTGAAAATGAGAATGGGATAATTATAATAGAAACTAAAGGCATAGGTGGAACGTCTAAAGATGATGAATGCTCCCAAATTGGCAAAATAAAAGCAAGACGTCAATTACAAAGAAAAAAATTTGATGTTATGGCACATTACATTGTTAATCATCAAAGGCACCTTCCTGCTGGAAAAAGACAAAACCCACCTTTTACCTCGCATCAAATAAGCGACGCAGAATACGACGCTAGAGGTTTAATAACAACATGGCAACTCTTCAATCTATACTTTGCGATTGAAGATGGAATCATTTCCAAAGAAGAGGCAAGACTTGAATTTGAAAAAACAGGATACATTGACTTTATTCCAGATTCCTGGATCCAACTTAATAAACCTAAAGAATACTATAAAGAAAACACAATTGGTATAATCGAATTACAAGATAATACGACAGTTAAAAAAGGGGATTATATAGTCACCTTGAAGAATGAAAAATTCTACCAACATAAAATTATCTCAATACAATTGGATGGCCTCGATGTAGAAGAAGCTACTTATGGAGAAATAGGTTTAAAACTATCAGGTTCATTACCTAAAAATGTTGACATCTATTTAAAATCGAAACAATACGCAAACAATATCTTGGAATGAAAGTGATTTCACAAGTTTCAGACGTAGATCAATACTTTCGTAATTTAGCTGATATAATTATTGAGCGCAACACTGGTCATGAATTAGTCTTCATTGACACAAATATTCTCATTTGGACACTTCGCCTAGATCAAGATTCGTTCCTTGAATTGACTAAATGGTTCAATTCTTTAATCTCTTGTAATTCTTTAGTAACTCCTATCTGGGTGATCCAAGAATATAATAGCCTAATAAGTACAAATTCAGAGTTAGTTTTTTCTCCCTATAAAAAGCGTTTAAAAGAACTAGAAAACAACCTAAAATTCTTAGTTGATACAGCAAGATTGGTAATTGATAATCAAACTTCAAAGAAAAATGGTTATGTAAACAAGAAAGATTTCATTGATCAAATGATGAATGAGATCAACTCATTAGGATCAAAAATAAAAGTCCTCACAGAAAAAAGTAACTTCAAGCTTGAGGATAGACAAAAGTATATAGAAAGACTCATTAACAAAAGTAAAAGTGATACAAAATTAGATGAATTAATGGCTAATATATCCGATTTCGAATTTCGAATTAGAAATCTTATCCCTCCAGGATTTGAGGATAATAATAAAACTTCTAACAAATATGGCGATGTTCTAATATGGAAGGATATCTTACTAACTTCAAAAAGGCGAAGTTCAACTAAATCCCTGTTCCTCTCTTTGGATCTAAAAAAGGATTGGGTATTTAATCCGAATAAAATAATAATAGATGATAAAGAACTGTATAACAATGGTAGTAAGAGATTTTTCGAACTTCATCCTTGGTTAAATAAAGAATACTTCGATTACACTTCGGGGCAAATCTTCATATCCGACATCAAAACACTTACTGAAATACTTTACTCTACAAAATTTAATTTCTCAGACTTCTCTAACTATAAACATCTTGCAAAGAGTATCGATCTACAGCTTAACAAAGATGAAACAGAAAAAATAATAGAATGGTTGATCGTTAATGGGCATCAACTTCATTTCTTAGAATCAACAATTTGTAAATGGAAAAGAGATCCGGGGGAAGTAGATTTAGATGAATTAAAAAAATGGTGTATAAATAATGTAAAGTCATCAATTGAATGGAATTATGTTAATTGGAATGAAGTTTTTATACAACTTTTTATCTAAAAAATTAAATACTATCGTTAAACTACAAATCACAACTTCTATCGAACACTTATAAAATAGAATGCATCCACTTATTTATATTGACTATCACTTGCGTGCTAAACGATTAAAAATGGCGGTGCTTTGATATAGAGACATTGCTATATTTAAATTGCAAAATTATAACACTAGAAAAACTTGTAGAATGGCGAGGAAAACCGGAATGCATACGATCGGAGAACGGCCCTGAATTTCTAGCGGAGGTATTACAGGGTTGGTGTTCTCAAAATGGCATTGAATGGCACTTCATCCAACCAGGGAAAACGACTAAAAATAGTCTTATCGAAAGATTCAATAGAACTTTCAGACAGGATGTATTGGACAGTTACATGTTTTAAAACCTAACTGCGATCAGAAAATACGCTAGTGCCTCGGCATAGATGTATAATACTGTAAGTCCACATTCTTCGCTAGGGTGCATATTCCGCACCATACTACNNTTCCGCGGCAAACTACACCACTAGATATTTAAGAAAAAAAAGATTGCTAAGTTAGGCCTGTATTTGACCTAACGATATGGCAAACAGACCTCTAAATATGCAGAAGATAAGACAGATATTGCTGTTTTTGGAACGTGGCTTTTCCCAGCGTTCCATCGAAAGGGAGACCGGTATCAATAGACGTACCATCGCAAGTTATTTGCAGCGGTTCGCCGACAGCGGATTCAGTATTGCGGAACTGCTCTTTTTTTCCGATGTCGAGCTGGAGGCTTATCTTAATGCGGGCAAAGCGGAACAGATAGAAAAAGACCCCCGTCGGATACATCTTGAATCACAGTTTTCCTATTTATTTTCTGAACTCCGTCGTGTGGGAGTTACGCGTCAGCTGTTATGGCAGGAATATATTAATGAATACCCCGATGGGTTTGGTTATTCCAGATTCTGTGAGCTTCTTCAGGAACATATCCGCAAACAGGGAGCCACCATGCGTTTTGGACATGAGCCTGGGAGGCTGCTGCAGGTGGACTTTGCCGGTGATATGCTGCATTATTTGGATACCGACAGTGGTGAGCTGATAGCCTGTCCAGTTCTTGTCGCCGTATTGCCTTTTAGTGGTTATAGTTATGTGGAGGCGCTCATTAATGCGTCTTTGCCATAGGTATTGCGGGCGCTTAACAATGCACTTGGGTATTTTGGAGGCGTACCCTTATCGGTAAAGTCGGACAACATGAAACAATGGGTCGTGCGCAGTAATCGTTACGAACCAAAGTTCGCCGATATGCTGGAGCAATGGGCCAATCATAATAACATCGCACTCCTTGCCACACGTCCTGCAAAACCCCGGGATAAGGCATCAGTGGAAGGTGCTGTTAAAATAACTTATCAACGGATATATGCGCCACTTCGAAATGAGACTTTTAAAAGTATCAGCGAACTGAACCTTGCTATAACACATTTGATCAAATAATCGGAAAGATCGAAAATTAGAGTGATCGTAAAAGAACTTTATTTGCGACAAAACAAAACTTTGTTAAAGTTGCTCTTGATAATATAAATCAAAACCTCCGTTGTAAATTATAGTATAAGCAATTTCTAAACATTGTCAAAGAACTTTTTAGTTCTAATGGACTGATAATATTTGTTTAAGTTTTAATTTGCAATACCCCCCTAATTCGAGCACTTTTTGCAATCGAAAAAAAACACCCCAAAAGCTATCATCAAGCTTTTGGGGTGTCGTCGATTAATTTACTATATATTATTCTTAGTTAAATTTAAATTTAACACCAAACTGCATATAATAAGTTGAAGAGATCGATTCGTTCGGTCGATTCAACTCTTTTATGACATCGCCATTTGCATAGCCCAAGTTAAATGTTGGAACTGTAGTGCCATTTGCTGCTACTTTATCAATATTTTTTGGAGTCAATAAAATATTGTTATTAATTTTATAAGTACCCCAAGAAGAATTAAACAAGTTACCAATATTCATCACATCCCAAAAGAATTCTAACGAATTATTTCCGCCGCCAATTCCTCTAAATACTTCTTGTGACAAATGGAAGTCAAACTGGTGTCTCCATGGTGCAACAGCGCCATTACGTTCAACATACTTTCCTTTGTGCTCGCTAAGGTACTTATCGCCATCCACTAAGCTCCAAAATATGTCGGATTGCTCCTGCGCAGTGTAGGCTTTCTTACCATAGTTACTGTTACCAGCCGCTATATCAATAAATTTCAATTCTGAAGCATCTTTCGGGATGTAGATTAAGTCATTATTTTGACCATCACGATTAAAATCAGAACCATAATAGTAAGAGAATCTACCCATTGAGCTTCCACTATAGAATAATGTCATCGAAGTGTTCAATTTACCAATCCAATTGTTGGTGTAAGTCACAGATCCCATTAAACGATGAGGAACAATATTGGTAGTATATCCCAGTTCGGGATTATTGGAGTTACCGTTTGCTTGAAGAGGAATAGACCATAGGTTTTGAATTTGATCTCCAGCTCCATCACCGTAATTTTTAGCTCCACTATAAGTGTATGCAACCATTCCGGAAAATCCTTTATCGAAGCCTTTTTGCAATTGAGCAGTTACCGAATAATAATGTCCACCTTTCGCATTGGTCATGTACGTTGGAATAAATTGTCCTGTAGATCCTTTAACAGGTTGTCCTTTTGAGTCAATTGTATATAGGTATTTATCTGCGTTTGCATTCGGGAAAATAAATCTAGTATCTCCATATCCAGCGATATTCATTGCCGTCGGATCAACCAAGTTTACATTTTTTGCAACTACAGCATTAATATCTTTATTATAGATAGCCTCTACTGTACCCACTACTCCCCAAGGTAACTTGTAATCAACAGCTACACTTGATTTCCAAGTTGAAGGAAATTTAAGGTTAACATCCATCGCTGACATATTTCCGGGCAATGAAGTTCCTGCTGCATCAGGCGTGGCAGGGTAGTTTGCTTTAATATCTGGGCTAAATGATGGCATATTTGCATCGCCAGCAGCATAAGTCTTTGTATATTGAAGCATACCGGAATCTCCTGATTGAGCAACGATCCAAACAAAAGGAATTCGACCAGTAAATACTCCTGTACCTCCACGAACAATAAATGAACGATCACCATTAACATCATAATTAAATCCAAAACGCGGAGATACCATTACTCTTGTTTTAGGCATCGCACCTGTATTTAGATGAAGTCCGTTAGCAAATTCTAAGCTCTGCAACAGTGGGTGAGTTTTCATTTCTGAAACATCTGGATACGTTGGAAGTTCTAAACGCACTCCCCCCGTTAATTTCAGTTTTTCATTTACGGTAAACTGATCTTGCAGATAAAGTGACCACTGGTTAAACTTGAAGCTTGGCATAGCTTGCGAACCATCTGCAGTTAATGGATAAGTCAACGCATAATTTACAGCAGGTTTACCCCCAATAAAGTCTTGCCAAGAATTATACATATAATACCCTGCTCCGAAACGTTGAAACCCATTTACTGTCCGAGATGTCTCAAACTGAAGACCTCCAGTAAAATAATGATCGTTCAAGGTATAGTTAGCGTCATAATTTGCAGTCCAAGTTTTGACCGAGCGAAGGTTTCCGTACGTAAACGGATCTGTTCCAAAAGAGGTAAGTACGTTACCACCTGTACCAGCAATACCATCACGTATGTCAACTAAAGGAAATATATCTCCAGAGACACTTCGCGGCTCATCTTGATTTACATAAGATAGACGGGCAGAATGATTCAAATTACCAATCTTTCCATTATATTCGGCTGTCGCGGAATATAAGTTTGTTTCTTGAAAATAATTCGAGTTTTGAAAACTTAAAGCATTATTTCCAGTTCTACTCATTGGATACACTTTTGTATCAATATTAGAACCACTAAATGAAGAACTCAAATTAGAAGGAGATTTCCCTTTAACTTGGTTGTATCTAAAATTGATTTTGTGATTATCAGCAATGTTCCAGTCGATACGAGCAAAAATCTTATCATTATTACTTTTCGAAGAATATCCTTGGTAAGCACCAGGATCATAACCGTAAGTATTTTTCAAATAATTGCTCACTTCATCCATAAAAGCAACTGTAGGTCTTGCAAAATAACTTGTAGTTCCATAGTCAGATTCTTTTACAGAAGCAACTTTGGTCGGCCCTGGTTCAGTTTGCTTCAATTGTTCAACATTCACAAAGAAGAATAACTTGTTTTTAATAATTGGACCACCTAAACTTACACCATACTGTTTTACACTTAGATCATTAGGTGTAAACACCACATCATTTACACGAGTTCCTTGTTGTTTATCAGAACGACCACTATAAAAAGCTGAGCCAAAGAAATCGTTACGACCAGAACGTGTTACAGCATTAATAGACGCTCCTGTAAAACCTGATTGGCGAACATCAAAAGGAGTTACATTCACTGAGATCTGCTCTATCGCGTCAATAGAAATTGGAGATCCATTTGCTGGAATATTTTGGCCAATACCAAATTGGTTATTGAAATTCGCTCCGTCAACAGTGAAATTATTGGCACGGTAATTTCCCCCACCAATAGCAGTACCGTTAGATTGGGGAGTTAAACGGGTTAAATCATTTACACTTCTAGTAATTGTAGGCAAATTTTCGATCTGACGACGCCCAACAATGGTAGATGCTCCATTTCGCTCTCCTTTTAAAACTCCAGCTCTTGTAACAACTACTTCTTCAAGATTAGTCGCTGAATCGCCGAAAACAGGATTTACTACGAATGGTTCACCTAATTGCAAATAAACATCTTCATACACGATAGGTTGTTGTCCTACATAGGTTACTTCAATTCTGTAAGGTCCACCAACACGCATATTGGCAAGGTTAAACCTGCCTGCAGCATTAGCCGAGCTTGAATAAACTGTTCCTGATGGGACATGCGTAGCTTTAATTGTTGCTCCCGATGTGAACTGTCCGTTTGACTCTTTTACAATACCTGTAACGCTACTTGTCGTAACCTGAGCTTGTACAGCACCATAACTAGCCATAACAAGAGCGAAAAAGAGTAAAGATCTTTTCATATAATGTGATTTGTTAAAAAATGTTAAGCAAAATTACTAAGAGATTTCAAATTACAAAGGACTTAATATAAACTTAACACACTAAACCACACCCATTTCATGAAATTCACACCAAAAATCAGACATCAACCTATAATTTATCACGACAAAAAACGTTGTAAGATGTTTTAAACCAGCATTTACATTCTAATTATCGGATCAAAAATAGTTTTCCACATCAATTCTGGATTTTTTTTTTGTAACAACATTCTTCCAATCGGAATTTAACTTTTTGAAAATTTTTAACTAATTTCCTGTCAATCGAGACTTTTATTAAACAACTCAGTTTCTTGTCGAATTTGAGCCACTGTAACTTATTCTGACCAAAAAAATCTAAACGATTCTATAGGCCTGATGGTTTATATAAAAAATGTTTCAAAAGCCAAGAACTTTTCAGAAATTCGCACACCTAATAATTTATGCTTCATGGAAGACGGTATTCAAAATTCTTCTTTTCAAGAACCTGCAGACATTAAATTGTCTCCGGCAGGACTCTCCTTCTTGGCTTCAGCGGCCAAATGGGCCAATTTTTTGGCCATTGTCTGTTTTATTTTCATCGGCATTTCTGCCATAACCATGGTCAGCCTAATCTTCGGAGCCAGTGCATTATCACTCGGGGCCGACGAATATGTCACAGCAGGGGCCTTATCCACATTCGGTGTACTTTATCTTTTATTTCTTGCTTTTTTCTGCCTTCCAATTTATTTCCTTTATAATTTCGGATCCAAAGCGAAAAAAGCTATTGAAAACCGCGACACCATTCAGCTGGAGCTCTGCTTGGATGCGTTAAAAAAACATTACAAATTTATTGGCATCATGGTCATCATTACCATAGCCTTTAATTTTATGGGATTGGTTATCGGTGTAGTGCTCGGCGTTAGCGATGCGCTAGCCGGGGTGTAACTTGATCAAAATATAATGCAAAAAAAAGAGGGATCTGCTCACGCAAATTCCTCTTTTCGTATCCTATCAATCGTTTATTTTTTATAATATTTCATTGCGTTTGGAATCAATTTCTGAATATCCGCAATCCGTCGCTCATCACTCGGGTGGGTACTCAAAAACTCAGGCTGCCCTTTTTGACTACCCGATGCCATACGCTTCCAGAAATCTACAGCTTCATTGGGATTGTAACCCGCCAAAGCCATAATAATCAAACCCGCTGCATCCGCATCCGATTCGTCGCTTCTCGAAAATTTCAGTTGCGCCAAGTTGCCTCCTAATCCATAAAGATTGTTAAAAACACCAAGCGTACTGTTTCCAGATACGCCTGCAGCTGAACCTAAAATTTGTCCACCCAGCTGTAAAGCGATCTGATTCGAAGCCTGAGCCACAGAGTGTTCTTCAATAGCGTGTGCTATCTCGTGTCCCATTACTGTTGCCAATCCCGCTTCTGTACGTGTTACTGGTAATATTCCGGTATATACCGCAACTTTACCCCCAGGCATACACCATGCATTCACGTCATCACTCTTCACCAGATTAAACTCCCAATTGAAGTTAAATTGATTTGCGCGACCTGTACTCTGCAAATACTGATTTACCGCCGTTGCAAGCTTGTTACCAACACGTTTTACCATCGCCGCATCTGCAGTTCCGGTTACTACTTTCGCGCTATTTTTCGATAAAAAATCTTTATAAGCCAATGCAGCTTGTTGGTTCACTTGATCAGCACTGACCAATTTCAAATATTTTTTCCCGGTAACAGCAGAAGTTGCACAACCCGACAACCCCGATGCCAGTGTTACACATGCTAATACCATAGCTGAATACTTAAACATTCCGTTCATAGTTTAAATTTTATTTCAAGGGCCATATGGAGTTTCGAAGCGAAAGATAATCGCTTTTCAGCGCATCCAACATGGATATTTTACAATAATTTATTAATCCATCGTAGCGAATGCAATTATTGTGCCTATTCTTTTTCCTTCGGCTTTTTCTTAAAGAGGTAAATCTTGGATTCATGCCCCTTTAACAAACGCTCTATATTCTTTTGGTGGGTAATTAACAACAGAATACAGATGGCTATTCCGTAAAGCAGCACAGAAGGTATCGTTGTTTTAAAAATAAAGGCCAAACTAAAAGGAAATGCAAAACCTGCAGAAATGGAACCGAGCGAAACATAATGAGTTGTCAGCAGGATGATGATAAACACTGAAACACAGACCAAAGCGGCAGGTGTATGTATAGCGAGGATCATACCACACAGGGTTGCCACCCCTTTTCCACCTCTAAACCCTGCAAATACAGGAAACAAATGTCCTAATACCGCAATAACGCCAAGTGCCAACTGAAAGTTGACAAATTGGACATCGCTGGTATTTTGCCCCAGTTCTATTAAATAAGCCAGGTTTGTTGCTGTCCAGCCTTTAAATATATCTACAAACATCACGATCGATCCCGCTTTAGGGCCCAAGACGCGAAAGGTGTTAGTCGCCCCAGCATTACCGCTACCGTACTCACGAACATCTACCCCATAAAATGCCTGTCCCAACCAAACTGCTGTAGGTATGGAACCAAACAAATAAGCTAGTAATACTGCAGTTACTAAATAAATCGATATCATTAATTAAATCAGTTCTTATATTAATTTGGCCTTCAGACTAAGATCCAGGCTCCTTACACTGTGTGTCAAAGCACCTACTGAAATATAATCTACCCCAGCCTCCGCATACGATCGGATCGTGTCGAAAGTTATTCCCCCAGAGGCCTCTGTCTTGAATCGATGGTCAATTAGCTGAACAGCTTTGGCTACATCCTGCGGCGAAAAATTATCTAACATGATTCGGTCCACTTCGCCAAAGTTAAGAACTTCATCAAGCTCCGCAAAATTTCGGACTTCAATTTCTATTTCTATTGGTTTATTTAGGTTCTTTCTGTAATCATTTGCGCGCTTTAGAGCCGGTACAATACCGCCACTATAGTCCACATGATTGTCCTTAATTAAAATCATATCAAAAAGACCAAAACGATGATTGGTCCCACCTCCTATGCGGACGGCTTCTTTCTCCAATACACGCAATAAGGGTGTGGTTTTCCGGGTATCCAAAACTTTCGTACCTGTACCTTTGAGAAGGTCTACGTATTTTCGGGTAGTTGTCGCAATGCCACTCATACGCTGCATGACATTCAGCACCAAACGCTCTGCCAGCAAAATACTTTGGATATTTCCCCTCACATAAAAAGCAATATCACCTACTTTAACCTGACTTCCATCGTGGATAAACACCTCGCAGGTCAACGTATCGTCAATATAGGCAATAATCGCCTGCGCCACTTCGACCCCTGCTAAAATACCGTTATCCTTAACAATCAATTTGGCTTCACCTTGTGCGCCAGTTTCAATCGTAGAAAGTGAGGTATGATCTCCATCGCCCAAATCCTCCGCGACAGCCTGTTTTACAAAATGGGCCAGATAGTCCTTGATTTCCTTCTCCATAAATACTATTTATTGGGCTAAGATGTGGAATAATTTTTTAATCGAAAAATAGATTTATAAAAAAAGCATCGCTAGCTTTAATTTTTGCCGATTCTTAGCTCTTCAATCGAATGGTTATTATTTCCTATGCCGATCTTAATAAAGACACGATAGTTTGTTTGTTCTGTAGCTAATGTAAATGTAAAATATTGATAGCCATTGTTCGCATTGCTGGCTTGCGTCAATTTAACAGTCTTGGGTTTATGCTGATTAAAAAATGCCGCCAACATGATTTCTGACTGATACTTTGTGTATACGCCATTCTCCCCCAAAATAGATAAGGTTAAGTTTGAGCCGAAATACTTGGCCATATTTTTTGCATTACCTTCTTTCAAATACGATTTCAGTTCCTCTGAAATACTTCCTAAAGAATCATCATCACCTGGCAAAGCTACCTTTACCACTGTATTTACTTCTCTTAAATAATGCCCGAAGGCCGCAGTGTGTACAAAAAGACTATTAATAAGTATAAATACGCAATAGCTTAAAAATTTCATATAGCTCAACATATTATAGAACAGCTTCTATCATCCATATCAATCATTAGGTAGCTCCGTTTTTTAACCGAACATAAACTATGCCACAAACCTATAAAATTATTAGGGATTAACAAGGGAACTTTTTAAGATGCGTTGATAGATTCTAAAATTAAGATTATCTTTGTTATACGATGAATAAGAAAAAAGTTGCACTCATGATCCTAGACGGACTAGGATATGGAAAACATGATAAATCAAATGCAGTTGAAGCTGCAAACACCCCATTTTTAGATCATTTATTAGAAGCTTATCCAAACTCGAGCTTAGAGGCTTCTGGTGAAGCTGTTGGACTGCCTGCAGGACAGATGGGTAACTCGGAGGTTGGTCACATGAATCTTGGCGCCGGAAGAATCGTCTATCAAGAATTGGGTCGTATTCACAAAGCTGTCAACGATGGCGTATTCAATACGGATCCTATTATTCAAGACGCATTTAAATATGCATTGGAAAATAACAAAAAGGTACATTTAATCGGATTACTTTCCGATGGTGGTGTACACGCACATACAAAGCACTTAAAAGGCTTATGTGATGCTGCAAAACATGCTGGCTTGACAAGTGACCAGGTATTTGTACATGCATTTTTAGATGGCCGTGATACAGATCCAAACTCTGGTATTGGCTATGTCAGGGATCTACAAGACTATTTAAAAACGACAACGGGCACTTTTGCCTCTGCAATAGGCCGATATTATGCCATGGACCGCGACAACAGATGGGAACGTGTGAAATTAGCATACGATCTTTTAGTAAAAGCGGAAGGTGAAAAATCCAATGACCTTGTTGCATCGATCCAAAAATCATACGACGAAGGTGTAACCGATGAGTTTGTGAAACCAATCGCATTGGTTGACGCCAACGGTACTCCGGTAGCAACAATCCAAGAAGGTGATGTGGTCTTCTGTTATAACTTCAGAACAGATCGTGGCCGCGAGATTACCATCGCTTTAACACAAAAGGCTTTTCCAGAATATGATCTACAACCCTTGGATCTATATTATGTGACTATGACATCTTACGATGAAACATTCCAAAATGTCAGGGTGGTCTTCCAAAAAGATAACTTGACCAATACCCTGGGTGAAGTGTTGGAAGCAAATCATAAAACGCAAACGCGCATCGCCGAAACAGAGAAATATCCGCACGTGACATTTTTCTTTTCAGGAGGTCGTGAACAGCAATTTGAAGGTGAAAACCGCCTGTTGGTTCCATCTCCAAAAGTAGCGACCTACGATCTTCAACCGGAGATGTCTGCTCAAGGAATTACTGAAGCTATCGTCAACGATATGGAAACACTTCAACCTGATTTTATCTGCCTGAATTTTGCGAATCCTGACATGGTAGGTCACACGGGTGTTTTTGAGGCTGTTATAAAAGCAGTGGAAACTGTTGATCAATGTACAAAAACGGTTGTTGAGACAGGCCTTAAAAATGGTTACTCCTTTATTATTTTGGCCGACCACGGTAACTCCGAGTTTATGGTCAATGAAGATGGATCGCCAAATACGGCACATACAACCAATTTGGTTCCATGTATCTTGATTGACGATCAGTATAAGAAAATAGCAGATGGTAAATTAGGTGATATTGCCCCAACCGTCTTACAGCTTTTAGGCGTCAATATCCCCGTTGAAATGACAGGAAATGTATTGGTATCAGAATAATAATTTACTTATAAATAGTGGCAGAGCACTTTCCCTTGTTATGGGCAGTGCGCTGCTTTTTTGGAGCTGTGGATCTCCATCCGCGACAAAAGGTCCTCAAAAATCTTCAGACATATTTTCTGTTGATTCATTCTTTACTGCCGAGGTCAATCGCCTGCAGCAACTCAACCCCTCGGTTCTAAAATCTGTCAACAAAGATGGAGAAAAAGAACAAAAGGAACTGAAAATTAGCAACTGGAAAAATGAACTTTCCGCCTTTCAAGCTGCCGACATCAGCAAAAACTTCGATCCATCACTGTATGAAGTTAAAGCTGTAGACTGTGTAACAGAATTTACAGCTAAAAAGAAAGAACTACAAATACAAAAGTTACGCATCGAGTTTGATAACAACGAAAAGGTAAAACACATCCATATCGATAAAAAGATAACAAATACCTTATACGATAGTCAAGAAAAATTAGACTATTATACGGACTCGCTTTATCGCATTGTCAAATTTCAAGATGTCCAAGGCTTGGATGCCAATCAATATGAAATTGAAGGCAAGTTTATTCCTTCCAAAAAATAAACAACCTTATCGATCATATGCAAAGTGTCTATCTAATCTTTGGATAGACACTTTTTTTTTTGTTCCGACGGGTATCCCCTATCACATCTTTTCGATAATCGGTTCAAAATAATAAATGCAACACAATTGCTTTGTATTATATTTTCCTTACCTTTGATCTGATTAACAAAATAACTCAAGAGAAAACGTGGGTTTAAACGTAGTGGTTTTAGCGTGAAAGGTATCTCATTGAACAAATTCGCAGCATTAATGCTCTTATTGACCTTCTTAATTGGTCAGTTCATTGTGTATACCCATGCGCATACGCAAACTACACTCAGTATCGTAGACAGTCCTGCAAAAAAACACCACACGGATCATCCCAAGTGCTCCATTTGTGATCAAAACTCACACCCACAAATTCTTTTCCATTTTACGCTGCATGAATTAATACTTCCGACCCAGCAGATTGAATATGGACTGTTTATCACCGGAGATCAAGTTATTCGATCACTGCTTTCTGGCAATCGTGGTCCCCCCATCGCTTAATTTTTACATAAGTCCAATAATGTCATTCATATACTCTTCTCATTATTGCGACAAACGACTTCATACAAGTTTTTAGAACTCGACAGTCTCAAGAATTCATACGATGAGTTATTGAGCTGCTGTCTTGCTTGATGTTATATACGTAAAAATTATTCGTACAGATGAAACTTAAAATTATAGGCTGCATTTTTATGCTTGCCACTTATTTCTCCATATTTCCAGCTCTCGCCGCAACAATCAGCGGTAAAATAACGGATGCGAAAACGAATCTTCCCATTGCTGGCGCTACAATAGCGCTGCAGCAGCTTCGTTCGAGCACCGCATCAGACCAGCAAGGTCACTACAGCTTCAAATCACTTCCTTCAAGTGGACGCTATTTGGTTGAAGTCCGTTTCTTGGGATATCAGTCCGTTGTCAAGGCCGTTGATCTTACTTCGGAAAATCTTTCCCTTGATTTCGCCCTAACAGAAAGTATTATTGAAACCAATGAAGTCGTCGTAACGGGTACATTGGTCACCTCACAGAGCCGTCGCAATAGTACTTCATTAGCTGTCATTTCCAAAGATGAACTGCAGGGAAATGCAACGAACCTGATTGATGCACTAGCACGACAAGTTCCCGGGCTAAGCCAGATCACAACAGGACAAGGTATTTCAAAACCTGTTATACGGGGACTCGGTTATAATCGAGTCGTCACCGTGAGTGATGGTGTTAAACAGATGGGACAGCAATGGGGTGACGAACATGGTATAGAGATCGACCAAAATCAACCGGATCGTGTGGAGGTCCTACGTGGTGCAGCCTCTTTGATGTACGGATCTGATGCTATCGGCGGTGTAATCAATGTGCTTGAACCAAATGTTCCTACAGCAGGGCAAATTAAAGGTGAAGTACTGAGCAGCTACTCCACCAACAACGGATTAACCAATAGTTCGGTTATGCTTACCGGCAATGAAAATGGCTTTGTATGGCGTGGTCGTGGTTCTTATCAAAATGCCTATTCGTACAATACGCCAGCAGGCCGATATGGCAATAGTGGTTTTAACAACAGTAATTTCAGTGGTATGCTCGGGCTGAACAAGCAATGGGGCTATTCTCATCTGAATTTTTCGTACCTAAAAAATAATATCGGCTTTTACGATGCCGAACCTGGTGACCCGCTTTACATCAACTCAAAAAGCCGTACCTTAGACTTCCCCAAGCAGGACATCCGCCATTACAAACTGGCTCTCAACAATAACTTTATCATCGGTTCTGGTAGTTTAAAACTTGATCTGGGCTATCAAAAAAATCAACGTCGGGAGCTTGAAGAAGCAACACCTTCCTTATTCTTTGACCTGAATACGTATTCACTTGACGCAAAATATTCTTTAAGTGAAAAAAATGGCTGGCAACATGTATTTGGCATTAGTGCTAGACAGGAACACAGTTTAAATAAAGGCGTTGAATTCTTAATTCCGGCCTATGATCAGTTGGAATTGGGCGCTTTTGGCTATGCAAAGAAAACCTGGGGCGAAAATACCTTTAACGTTGGATTACGCTATGACTACGTCAATAACAAAGGCAAGCAGCTCTTTATTGAAGACGAAGAGCAGTTCGCTGGTTTTAAAAATAGTTTCAGCAATGTTAGCGGAGCGCTTGGATATACCCATATTTTCAGCGAAGACCTCAATTTCAAAGCGAATGCCGGTTCGGCTTTTAGAGCGCCTAATCCGGCAGAATTAGGTTCCAACGGGGTACACGAAGGAACGTACCGCTATGAAGTGGGAAATGAAAACCTAAAACCTGAACGAAGCTACCAAGCGGATGCAACCCTCGAATTTGGCCATAGCATCGTTACAGGAAGTATCGGAATCTATGAAAACTATATCCACAATTTTATCTATGCCTCAACAACAAAAGGCGACACGAAAACCGTTGTGGGTGAAGATGGCGATTCTCATACCTACGACGTATATCGCTATGGCCAGGTAAACGCCAATCTTTACGGTGTCGAAGGAAGCCTGAATTTTCATTTGTTAAACTGGATACACCTGGATAATACATTTAGCTATACCCATGCACAGAACAATACCTTTAACAGACCCTTGGCATTGATTCCAGCTGGTGTTGTACACAATACATTGCGTCTTGAGCCCAAGATTAGCGGTTTGAATGCTTTCTACGTTTCTGTGGGTCTGGACAATTATTTCAAACAGAGCCGCATTGATGAAACCTTCGAAACGCCAGCAAACTCGTATACTTTATTAAACGCAGGAATCGGTACGACATTACATCTCGGATCGCAGCAACTGAAAGTATTTGCAGCAGCTTCAAACTTGACCAACAAACGTTATTACGATGCGTTGAGCCGATTGCGCCCAGGACGTCTTTCACAGGAAGACACGAGCTTTGGTGTCTACAATATGGGTAGAAACATCACCTTCGGTGTATATCTGCCATTGCGTATAAAGTAAATTAATCGTGATAATAAATGATCGTGAAACGGAGTAAGAATTAGTCCATAATAAAAATAGAAAAGCGGGATCTTGAAGATCCCGCTTTTCTATTTTATACTTATTTGGGGTCATCTGCTGTTGCTTCCCTTGCCAAGGCCACTTCGTCGGGCATGGCTTCCAAGGAGGAATCCAACGCAAACAAGGATTCATCTGATGCCCGGTCACCACCGGCGATTTTCAATTTATCAATTAATTCCAATGCTAACTTCTCTTCCTCGATCTGCTCCTTAACAAACCACTGCGCAAAGTTCCATGTTGCCCAGTCCTTTTCCGCCATCGCCAAATTGACGATGTTATAGATCGCTTCAGTATTATCTACTTCGTGTTTAAAAACGCGATTAAAGCATTCGGTCAATGATTGTGGGTCAGCTGGCGGCTCTGCGATAGCTTGTATCCTAGGACGACCACCCCGTTCAAGTATATACCCCATAATCTTAGTCATGTGATTACGCTCTTCCTGCGCATGTCTATAAAGGAAATTGGCGATCCCGCCATAACCCTGATCATCTGCCCATATGCCCAACGCCAAATAAATCTGTGCAGCCTCAGCTTCTTTAGTCATCTGACTGATTAAAATTTGCTGCATTTCCTTTGACAATCGATTCGTTTCCATAATATTCATTTTGATTTAGGAAAAGAACAGTCTCAGCGCTGATTTCGTTTGAAATTTATCAAAACAAAAACGGCTAAAATCAGCCCGTTTAAATGAAAAGCAGCTCATTGCTAACACAGCGATTCCAACAGGCACAAAAAAAAGGGAACGCCTGTTGGCATTCCCTTTTGTATACTTTTATAGCGATACTATTTCAAGTTATCTCTATATACTTTCGCTTTTTTGATTTCAGTTTGAATATCTTTCTTCGATGCATCAAAGCTCAACACTTTTTCGTAATCCTTGATTGCATTGTTATAAGCGTCAGTTGCCATTGCCTTATTGTAGTTAGGCGTACCCTCCGTTCCGATCAAGATACCTAAATCACGATTTGCTATCGCTCTATTTTGATAGAATTTCGAATCAGTCGGTGTAATAGCAATTGCTTTTGAATAATCCTCAATAGCAACTTTCAACAACTGCTCTTTGTTAGCAACAGATGTCTTATTTGTGGATTGAGTAGCAAGATTGTTTGTTGCTTTCGCTTTGAAGTATAAAGCATTTGCATTTTTACCGTTCAATGCAACTACTTTTCCAAAAGTTTCAGCTGATTTTTTATAGTCACCATTTTGAAATTGAGAATATCCCAACATATATAATACGTCCGGATCTTTCCCTTCTTGAGGGAGGGCTTTAGTCAAGTATGACTCGGCATTCTTGAAATCACCATCCAAAAGAGCTTTCTGCCCCATTCTCACATTAGCGTTGCTATGCTCAGCCTGTTTTGGTTGTTGCGCATTCGCGCTAAAAGCAACTAAGGCAAAAACCCCAGTAAACAAACCCAATTTAAATGATTTTAAATTCATATCTAAATAGTTACGTTTTTATATTCACTCTTTAATGATCACGTGTGATCGTTTCTACATTTTTGAAAAAACCGCCGGTTGATTTCTTTAAACGCAAGAACTGCCATCGGTGCCCTTTCACATTCCAATATTACAATTATTATGCCTATTTCTCCAACAAATGGCAGATAAATTTTATTTAACCTGCCTTTTTTTCCTATTCTAGAAAATAGATTTGTAATTTTGCTCACTTTTAGCAATTGGCACTTCCCTTGCAATATAGGGGAAACAATAATAGAAGCTTAAAATTTGAAAGTCAGCCGTCAACATGTCAGCGACTGCCAAATACACAAAATAAATACTATGAGCAAATTCGAAACTTTTGATTTCAGTCAAGCAATTCCAATCGTTGCAGAGGATACCGAATTCTTCCCTTTACTTACACAAGAGGATGAAGATAATATGGCGAATGCTGAAATTCCAGAAGCATTGTCTATTTTGCCTTTACGTAATACCGTATTATTTCCCGGTGTTGTCATTCCGATTACCGTAGGTCGAGATAAATCCATCAAATTAGTCAAAGAAGCTTATAAAGGCAGCAAAACTATTGGTGTTGTTTCTCAGAAGGATATGACTGTAGAGGACCCAGGATTTGAAGAACTAAATAAAGTGGGCACTGTAGCTCATATCATTAAAGTACTCCAAATGCCTGATGGTAATACCACCGTCATTATCCAGGGAAAACAACGGTTCAACTTGTTGGAAATTGTCGAAACCGAACCTTATTTAAAGGCGCGTGTGGAGAAATTCAACGAAGCGAAACCGAAGATGACCAAGCACTTTAAAGCGACAATTTCTACTTTAAAAGAAATGGCGCTGCAGATCATCCAACTTTCGCCAAACTTACCTAGTGAAGCTGGTATAGCCATCAAAAATATTGAAAGTCCCTCGTTTCTGATCAACTTCATTTCGTCGAATATCAATGTCGAAATGATCAGAAAACAGGAACTGCTTCAGATACCCAAAGTGGAGAACCGTGCCAAACTTTTATTGGAACTGCTGACGACAGAAATCCAGATGCTGGAACTAAAACACCAGATCCAGAATAAAGTACGCGTCGACCTTGACAAGCAACAACGTGATTATTTCTTGAACCAACAGCTCAAAACAATCCAGGAAGAGCTGGGTGGAAACACGCCCGATCTTGAGCTGGAAGAGCTTAAAAAACGGGGTAAGAAAAAGAAATGGAATGTTGATGTAGAAAAACATTTCACAAAAGAACTCGAAAAGCTATCGCGTATCAATCCTGCGGCTGCAGATTATTCGGTACAGCTCAATTACCTTGAGCTACTACTTGATCTACCCTGGAATGAAACAACAAAAGACAATTTTGATTTAAACAAAGCACAAAAAGTGCTCGATAAAGATCATTATGGGCTTGAGAAAGTAAAAAAACGTATCATTGAATACCTTGCGGTATTGAAATTAAAAAATGATATGAAAGCACCTATTCTTTGTTTAGTAGGCCCTCCTGGAGTCGGTAAAACCTCTTTGGGAAGATCTATTGCCAAAGCATTGGGGCGTAAATATACCCGTATGGCCTTGGGTGGTGTACGCGATGAAGCAGAAATCAGAGGACACCGCAAAACCTATATCGGCGCAATGCCGGGCCGTATCATCCAGTCCCTGAAAAAAGCAGGAGCAGCAAATCCGGTTTTTATTTTGGACGAAATCGATAAAATGAGTGCGGACTTCAAAGGAGATCCTTCGTCGGCCTTATTGGAGGTATTAGATCCGGAACAAAACACACATTTCTATGATCACTATGTCGAAATGGAGTTTGACCTTTCCAAAGTGATGTTTATTGCGACGGCCAATTCCTTGAGCGCTATTCAACCTGCGTTATTGGATCGGATGGAAATTATCGAAGTGAATGGTTATACCATCGAGGAGAAAATCGAAATCGCGAAAAAACACCTTTTGCCAAAACAACGCGAAATGCATGGAATGGCGGCCAAAGATGTCTCGTTAAAAGCTAAGATCATCGAACAGATTATCGAGGATTACACACGTGAATCTGGTGTGCGTGGATTAGAAAAAAAGATCGGCTCTGTCGTACGTGGTATTGCAACACGCATTGTCATGGAAAAGGATTACAGTCCGAGTATTAACGAACAGGATCTGCTTGATATCCTAGGTGCTCCAATATTTGATAAGGACATTTATGAAAATAACAATGTTGCCGGTGTCGTAACGGGTTTGGCCTGGACTTCCGTAGGTGGCGATATCCTATTTATAGAATCTTCGCTGAGCCCAGGAAAAGGACGTTTGAGCCTGACAGGTAATTTGGGTGATGTCATGAAAGAATCTGCGTCGATAGCACTAGCCTACCTGAAAGCCCACGCTTCGGATTTCGGCATTAACTACCGCGTTTTCGACCATTGGGATATCCATATCCACGTTCCTGCGGGTGCCATTCCAAAAGATGGCCCTTCAGCTGGTATAACCATGCTCACAGCACTGACATCGCTATTTACCCAACGTAAAGTGAAGGAAAAATTAGCCATGACAGGTGAAATTACATTACGTGGAAAAGTATTGCCTGTTGGTGGTATTAAGGAGAAAATCCTTGCCGCAAAACGTGCGAACATCAAAGATATTATCCTTTGTAAATCCAATGAAAAAGACATCTTGGAAATCAAGGAAGATTATATCAAAGACATGCAATTCCACTATGTGACTGAAATGTCGCAGGTGATCAAACTCGCGCTATTGGAAGAAAAAGTAACTGGTGCCATCGATCTGGCTCAAGATATAGAAAATACCAAAAAAGAGAATTAACAGATACCTGAAAGGTTTTGAATAGAAAGGGGCTATTCAAAATTTGGACTGCCCCCAAAAGATTGGACAAATTTAGTTAATTAGATT
The DNA here is from genome assembly GCF_002295765.1 of Sphingobacterium sp. UBA865. NCBI lineage: Bacteria > Pseudomonadati > Bacteroidota > Sphingobacteriia > Sphingobacteriales > Sphingobacteriaceae > Sphingobacterium > Sphingobacterium sp. UBA865. The sequence continues at coordinate 171,396 of NZ_DBGB01000041.1, forward strand.
TGTAATAATGAGCTCGATATTCTGTCGGGCTCATTCCATTTAAATTTAGTTTTATCCGTTGATTATTGTAATAGGAGATATAATCTTCTATTTCGCTCACAAAACCTTATCAGCTATTCTTAAACGGTTTGAGCTGACTTTTCAAACAATTCTTTGTTGGAGCCAAGCTTCTTTTATCATAGCTTTTGATTGCAGAAATCATCGTTTAGAACCTAACTTTTCATGTAGGAGCTCCTCGTCCAAACTATCTTCATATTTTGAAATCACCAGCGTTGCCGCTGAATTTCCGATCAAATTGGTTATCGCCCTTGCTTCACTCATAAAACGATCCACACCAAAGATCAAAGCGACAGATTCTACCGGTACATGGCCTACTACAGGCAAAGTCGCAGCAAGGGTAACGAAACCGCTTCCTGTTACGCCTGCAGCACCTTTGGAGGTCAATAGCAATACCAACAATAAGGTAATTTCCTGCTCCAGGCTGAGATGCATATTGAGTGCCTGCGAAATAAAGACCGCTGCCATAGTCAGATAGATACTTGTCCCATCCAGATTGAAAGAATAACCCGTGGGGATAACTAAGCCCACAACAGGCTTGGCACAGCCCGCATCTTCCATCTTCTGCATAATCCCCGGCAAAGCCGACTCAGAAGAGGAAGTCCCCAAAACGATTAAAATCTCTTCTTTGATATATTTTAAAAACTTAAAAACATTCACCTTGAGATAAAAATACAATACGGCCCCAATCACGATGATCACGAAGATAAAACAGGTCAGGTAGAAGCTCAACATCAGCATACCGAGTTTAGATAAGGCCTGGATTCCAAACTTACCGATCGTAAAACCCATTGCTCCCATTGCCCCGATTGGAGCCAGGTACATGATCATTTTGATAATGGAGAAGAGAACCTTCAGAAAAGATTGCAATACATTGAGCACAGGCTCGGAAGCTTTCTGCCCTATTTTTGTCATACCAATCCCAAATAGCACTGCAAAAACGAGTACCTGCAACATATTGTCAGACGCTACCGCAGCAATCACATTACCTGGAATGATCCCGATGATAAAATCCATAAAACTATGTGGTTCTTTGGATTCTGAAATATAATGGGATACCGAAGATACATCAAGACTCGCTGGATCGGCATTCATGCCAGTACCCGGCTGTATCCAATTAACAAAGACCAGACCGATAATCAGGGCAATCGTTGTCATGATCTCGAAATAGATAATGGAGGTTAAACCGATTTTCCCCACTTTTTTCGTATCCTGCATTCCCGCTATCCCGATCACAATGGAGCTAAAAATCAATGGCGCAATAACCATCTTGATCAGTTTAATAAAAGCATCTCCTAATGGTTTTAGCTTAACAGCAAAATCGGGGTAATAGATACCACAGATGATCCCCACAAGTATACCCACGATGACTTGAAAATAGAGGCTCTTAAAAATATGCTTCATGATAGATTTATTTACGGACAGCAATTCCCTTGCTTTAATCGGTTTTTTAATTTAGGATATTGAAATTAATTGGTACGAATATAAAAAAAAAGGGATGCATAAATGCATCCCTTCCTATTATAATTTTGAACTTAGTTGCTGAAATATGCTCTTACATTCTTTCCTTCAATCCAGTTCATATAAGCTTTATTGACAACCTTGTTTCCACCAGGTGTTGGGTAATCACCGGAGAAATACCAATCACCCTTATGGTCTGGACAAGCTTTGTGTAAATTATCCAAAGTTTGGTAAATTACTTCAAGCTCTGCTTTCAGGTGGTGAGGTCTTACGATACGAGCAATTTCTTCCGAAATCTCTTCATCAGTAAAAGGTGCATAGATCGCTTTGACATAATTATCGATATCATTAACGTCCTGAGTCATTGATAATACACATTTTTGATAAACTTCATCGATAATATGTGCCATACCACGTTGTTTTAGGAGATTAATTGCGGCTTCGAATGCGACAAACTCACCCATACGTGACATATCGATACCATAACAATCTGGATAACGGATCTGAGGCGCAGATGAAACGATCACGATTTTTTTCGGATTCAAACGATCTAGGATCGTTAAAATACTTTGTTTCAATGTTGTTCCCCGAACAATCGAGTCATCAATGGCAACGATCGTATCTTCGTGATCCTTTACAATACCGTACGTTGTATCGTATACGTGCTGTACCATGTCTGTACGGTCCGCATCTTGCGTAATGAACGTACGCAGTTTAGCGTCCTTCACGTTGAGTTTTTCAAAACGAGGTTTAATACTCAAGATTTCATCCAATTCTTCATCAGAAATTTTTTCTGAACGATTCAATAAAGTATCTTTTTGAAAATCCCGAACGTAGGCATTGATACCATCCATTAGGCCATAGTAAGATACTTCAGCTGTATTTGGAATAAACGAGAATACGGTATTTTTGATGTTATTTTTAACAGATTCCAATACCTGAGGTACCAGTAATCTTCCTAATTCTTTACGTTCTTGATAGATATCAGCATCTGATCCACGTGAGAAGTAAATCCGTTCGAAAGAACAAGAACGTTGTTCTACGGGCTGTCTAAACATCTCTTGGGATACTGTACCATCTTTTTTAGCGATCAGGGCATGGCCTGGTTTAATTTCCTTCACAGCACCAATAGGAATATTGAATGCAGTTTGGATGACCGGTCTTTCCGATGCTACAACCAGGATTTCCTCATCCTGATAATAAAACGCCGGACGGATACCAGCTGGGTCGCGCATAACAAAAGCATCACCATGACCAAAGATACCTGCGATGGTGTAACCGCCATCCCAAGTTTTGGCCGAACGCTTCAATATTTTGGTAACATCAATATTTTTAGCAATCAGCGAGCTGATCTCAATATTAGAATGACCTTCTTTTTTGAATTGATCGAAAAGATCCTGGTTCTCATCATCTAAGAAATGGCCAATTTTTTCCAAAACGGTTACGGTATCTGCTTTTTCCTTTGGATGTTGTCCCAACTCATATAATTGTTGCAACAATTCATCCACATTGGTCATGTTGAAGTTACCCGCTACCACCAAATTACGAGACATCCAATTGTTTTGTCTTAAAAATGGGTGACAGCTTTCGATACTGTTCTTTCCATGCGTTCCATAGCGCAAATGTCCTAAAAGTACTTCTCCCGTAAAACTTACGTTATCTTTTAACCATTGCGTATCTTTTGACTCCTCCGGAAATGCTTTCTGAACAGAAGCAAATTTTTTCTGTACATATTCGAATATGTCTGCCACAGCAGTTGAGCCCATTGCTCTGTAACGCGAAATGTAACGATTTCCAGGTTTAACATCAAATTTAATGGTTGCAATTCCAGCCCCGTCTTGTCCACGGTTGTGCTGTTTTTCCATTAATAGGTACAATTTGTTGATGCCATAAAATGGCGTACCATATTTTTCCTGATAATAAGATAAGGGTTTTAACAGGCGAATTAGTGCGATTCCGCACTCGTGTTTAATAGCGTCGCTCATATCTTGATTTGATGTCGCAAAAGTACAAATTATTTAGCACTTACCGACCCCTCCCTTCACTTTTTCAGCAATAAAATTACAGTGAATAGACAGATGCTCTTTGGGATAGCTCCTTAAGACCTATTGGGCGATAAAAACAGGGACTTTCACCGCATGCCGTAGCTTGTTAACTGTCTCACCAAAAACAAAATCCTTCACACCGCTGTGCCCATGGCTTCCAACGACCAATAGATCGGCGCCGTATTTTTCACATACTTCTGCAATACTCTTGATCCGGTTATTGTATCCAAGTTCATATTCAGTTTGATGTCCTTGCGACAATAGAAAATCAGCATACAATTTCAGCCGTTCCAAATCCTGACGCGATTCATAATCATCCGTCGAATCCCCGGTATATTTCACCGATGCACTCTCAACAATATGTACAACGACAAAGGTCGTGTCGTCATGCGACAACTGTAAAGCATATTGGATTACTTTCTGATCTGAATTTGAGAAATCCAACGCAATCACAACTTTCTTAAAAGAGCCCTTATGTTCAAAATGCAATGCCTCAAATGGTGGGTGAACCTCCAGCTCCGTTGGTTTCGATTTGAGTAAAATGGGGTATAATACGGTCATCATCAATAAGGCAAACAAACCCACAGCGCCCATCACCAATAATACCGTTACCACAATATTATCAGCTTCACCAATCCAGCCGACCACTTCGTCGTAGACCAATTTAAAATTCAGAACAGCAATAATGGCCGCGATCAGCCAGGCCACAATTTTTGTTAGCGGTTTAATGGCAAAAATACCCATCTTGACTTTATCGCTCACAAAATGGATCAACGGAATGACGGCAAAAGCGAGCTGCATACTCAAGATCACCTGACTAAAGATCAGCAGCTGTCCAACCCGACCTTCGCCCGAAATAAGAATCACCAATACAGCCGGGATAATCGCCAAAAGCCGGGTTATAATCCTTCGCAAAGTCGGACTAATCCGCAATCGAAGGTATCCCTCCATCACAATCTGACCGGCTAGGGTTCCCGTCACCGTTGAGCTCTGCCCGGCAAGAATCAAGGCAACAGCAAATAATTTTGAGGCCCATTCCGTTCCAAGAAGATTGCCCAGTAGGTGGTAAGCATCTTCAAGTTCGGCTACGTCATGCATACCGTTTTTGTGAAAAACAGAGGCTGCAAGAATCAATATCGCGGCATTTACCAAAAAGGCCAGGTTCAAGGCAATGGCACTATCCCAAAAGTTATACTTGAGCGATTTTCGAATAGAAACCTCATTCCGGTCAATCTTCCGTGTCTGTACAAGAGCCGAGTGCAAATATAGATTATGCGGCATGACGGTCGCGCCTATAATGCCTATGGCAATATATAGTGCGGCACTATTCGGGATACTGGGTATAAATCCAGTGGCCACCTCGGCAAAATCCGGTTTCGCCAAAAACATTTCTACCATGAAACACATGCCGATAAGCGCAATCAGGCCAATGATAAAAAGTTCCATTTTCCGCATCCCTAGCTTCTGAAGATAGAGCAATAAGAAAGTATCTGCAAAACTGATCATTACCCCCCAGAGCAGATCAATGCCGAAAAGGAGGTTAAGACCGATTGCCATACCCAAAACCTCCGCCAGGTCGCAGGCTGCAATTGCAATTTCAGCAAGTACATAGAGCACAAAATTCATCCGTTTAGGATAGGTTTCCCTGTTACACTGCGCAAGGTCTTTACCGCGTACAATACCTAAACGGGCACATAGATTCTGTAGTACTAGCGCCATGATATTACTCATCAACAGCACCCAAATCAGGGTATAGCCAAATTGGCTTCCTCCAGCAAGATCGGTAGCCCAGTTACCTGGATCCATATACCCCACACTAATGAGATAAGCCGGACCAAAGAAACTAAGTATCTTCTTAAATTTGGATTTCCCTTGATTGACATCTACACTTTCATGGATATCAGATAGGGATTTATGATGAGATTCGTCGTAATGCATAAAGTACTATAAGTGCAATATCGTCTATTGTCGGCCTTAAAGATAAAAAGCTTTACATTATTAGGCAATTAAACCGCGATATTATTAGAATTTAAATGCCAGCTGGCCAGAATTTTCCTTTGATTGGTTGCCAAATTGGATGAAATCGATGATCTCGTACTGCCCTAAATCAGGTTTAAACTGCCGCACATGAACGCCCTTGCACATAAAGCTCAGGTCGACAGACCGCAACTGTTCTTTTGCAATTTCAAGCTGTTCTGGTTCCAGACGTCGTCCAATCGAAATATGGGGTTCGTCGCTAATCTCGATCAAATCAAACTCCGCTAAAGTTTGAACAACCTTTCGCGCCCGGTCCTTGAGATAACTCCGGGCGTGCACAGTCGGTGCAATATAGTACGCACCACCGGCGAATGATGAAAAATGATCGAAATAAACATACTGACTCCGCTCATAGACCAAAGTCTCCTGCAAAGCCTCAATAGCCATTGTCAGTTTACTCCCATCTGCTTCAAAAGCACATATCGTTACATGGGCTTTGGAATTGCAACTGGGATACCAGCCTTTGTTTTTGTCGGGAAACAGTTCGGCTAACGATGCACGTAGTCGCCGTTTTAAGCCATCTACCAAGACAATACCAGCTTCATCAGGCTGAAAAACAAACGAATATTTATTGACACTACCCTCCATAACAAAAATCAGTTTCCGATCAGTAGGTAAGATAACAAATACCATGGAGATAACAAAACCAAAACCCAGCAGCAAGCTAATGAGACACTACCACCCGATGCCATAGTCCTCCCCATTGTTGCTGCTGCCACCCCAAAGTGTATGGTGCTGCTGGTCGAAATAAATAGCATTTATAGGTCCACTGGTACGATCACCGAGCTGTATGCTATACCCCATTTTCTTTAATTGTTCAATAATTGCTGGTGCCGTATTTTTATCCAATAGAAGGCTACCTGAGCGCGGTTTTCGATCATCGGTCTTCGTTCCTCCCAGCGATAGCCAAAGCTGGTTACTGTTGATATTGGCCGCCTCGCTGGCTTGTTGTGGCGTCATACCAAACTCGACCATATTCAAGAAAAACTGCAATAGGTTTTGATCCTGTGTATCTCCGCCCTGCACGGCAAAAGAAAGGTAAGGTTTTCCGTTTTTCAAGGCCATTGAAGGGGTGAGCGTCACACGAGGTCTTTTGCCCGGCTCGACCACATTGAACGGGTTAATCAACGAATCTAAGACAAAACTCTGCAAACGTTGGCTCATGCCCACCCCGGTATTCCCGGCAATATAGGCAGGGAGCCAACCACCACTTGGTGTGATCGAAACGACCCAACCTTCTTCATCCGCAGCTTCAACGCTTGTGGTTCCCCGCAATAAACGGTCGACATAAGCACTATCCACCGTTAAAGATGCCAAAAGAGCTTTTTTTGGCAATTCCGTTCGCGACGAACTTGAGCGTGCGTCATGTTTAGGGACAAAATCATTTTTCAGCTCCGTATGTGGCGTAAACTCTTTCTTACGCTGCTCAAGTAACGAAAGATACGGATTCTGCTTACCTTCGTAGGGATAAGGGTCTCCGGGAAGTACATTCGGGTTATTTTGCTTAAGATCAATGGTTGCGGCCCTAGTCTTGGCATAGGACTCATTCAAAAGGCCTTGAATTGGTGTCTTAGGTTTACCGTAGGGATCACCGTAATAAAAATCCCGATCGGCAAAGGCCAAGTTCATAACCTGATAGAGTGTATGAATATAAGAAGCAGAATTATAACCCATTGCCTTTAGATCGAAGTTTTTCAGCAACTGCAAACTCTGTAGCATGGCTGGTCCCTGTGTCCATTCTTGTAATTTATACACGTCAACGCCCTTATAATTGACATGCAATGGTTCCTCCTCAATGGGTTTCCAATTGGCTAAGTCTGCTTTCGTGATTAAGCCACCTTGCTCCTTACTGCCACGGACAAATTCATCTGCAATATCGCCGGTATAAAACCGGTCATAAGCAGCCATGATTGCAGCTTTCCGGTCTTTTCCCGCCGCAAGAGCCTGCTTTTCGGCTTCTACCAATTTGGACAGGGTCTTATGCAGATCCTGCTGCACGAAAACCTCTCCCGCCTCGGGAGCTTCCCAGGATTTACCATCATGTACTAAAAACACCTTTTTACTGTATGGCCATTCTTTAATGCGCTCTTTGCCACGTTCAATACTCGTTGCAGTTTGCGCATCAATCGGGTACCCTGCAGCCATTTCAAGAGCAGGAGCTAATACTTCTGCTAGACTTTTCGTTCCATAATGAGCCAACATATAGCACAAACCGCCGGGTGTACCCGGTGTGACAGCAGCAAGAGGACCATATTCTGGTGGAAATTCGTAGCCCTTTGATCTAAAAAAATCGACTGTCGCTCCACTGGGTGCTACCCCCAAAGCATTTATCGCAATGACCTTCTTTAGTTTCGGATGATAAATTAACGCTTGCGTCTCTCCGCCCCAACTCAGTACATCCCACATCGTACAGGTTGCTGCGAGCATTGCACAAGCAGCGTCCACCGCATTTCCCCCTTGTTGAAATAGCTGGGCACCCGCTGTTGCCGCCAAGGGCTTACCCGTAATAGCCATCCAATGTTTTCCATGTAAAGGTGGTTTCTGTGTACGCTGGGCGGAACTCAGCATCGGCGTACAGGTAGTGAGCAATCCAAACAGCGTCATCAGTAGCAAGGGGGATCTTCTTTTCATAGCAGCAATCTTTCGTTAAGCAATGGTTTTAGTAAAACCAAGATAGGTATTTTTAAAACAAACAAAAAACTCCCATCAACCGAGATTGATAGGAGTTTTTAAAATCTTATTTGCTATTGGTTTACCAATAAATAGAATATAATGCTGTAACCAATAGCGCTACGATCAATGCAATGACCAAAAACGCCCGGTGTGGTTTAAACATCGTGGTATCAACTTCCAATCCAGCTGGCACGACACCGCGCTTATTGTCGACTATACTGATGAGAATCATACCGATAATACAGATGATGAAGACGAATCCCATTCTATCCAAAAATGGAATTTCGTAGACTCCTGTTGTTGGATTTGGAACGGAGAAACCTGTCGATGACAAGAATGACAGATCGACCCAATCCGGCAATTTCTTGAAGATGATGGAGAAAATAAAACCACCAATTGTTGCAAACAAAGCTGCATTTGAAGTTGCTTTCTTCCAGAAGAATCCTAAAATGAACATCGCAAAAATACCTGGAGATACAAAACCCGTATATTCTTGAATATATTGGAATCCACCTTTTTTATCAATACCCAAATGTGGAGCAATCAGCACACCCAAAATCATGGCAACCACAACAGTTAGCTTGCCGATATTGACCAATTTCTTGTCCGATGCTTCTGTATTGAATACTTTTTTATAAATATCCAAGGAGAAGATTGTAGCGATACTGTTTGCTTTACCTGCCAAAGAAGCGACCACTGCAGCTGTTAGTGCTGCAAAAGACAAGCCTTTTAAACCCGCTGGCAATAAATTCAACAAAACTGGATAAGCGTGGTCAGGGTTTACCTCACCATGTTGCATCATTTCATTTTGAAACAAGCCATCTTTCCACATGACATAGGCTGCAATACCCGGCAACACAACAATGATAGGCATTAATAACTTCAGAAATGCGGCAAACAAGATACCATTTCTCGCGGTTTTCAAATCTGCTCCAAGCGCGCGTTGCGTGATGTATTGATTACACCCCCAGTAATTCAAATTAACGATCCACATACCGCCAATCAATACGGTTAGCCCCGGTAAATCGAGATAGTTCTCATTTTTACGATCCAGAATCATATGAAAGTGGTCGGAAGCTTTTTCGGTCATCAAGTGATAGCCTTCCAGTACTCCTGAGCCACCATAGTGCTCTGAAACGAGGTTCAAGGCTAGGTAAGTGGTCGCCAAACCACCCAATACCAAAAAGAAAACCTGAATAATATCCGTATAACCGATTACTTTCATTCCCCCCAATGTAATGATCACAGCAAAAATCGCAATGGCATACATACAGGCATCCAGACTGATACCGGAAATACTACTTACCGCAATGGCTCCCAAATAGAGGATAGAAGTCAAATTGACGACAACATACAACAGTAACCAGAAAACGGCCATGATCATCGCAACAGTTCCATTATATCGTTTATGGAGAAACTGTGGCATCGTAAAGATCTTGTTCTTTAAGTATACCGGGATAAAAAATACCGCAACGACAATCAGTGTAATGGCAGCCATCCACTCGTAAGTCGCAATAGCCAATCCCATCTTAAATCCGGAACCGCTCATACCGATAAATTGCTCGGCCGAAATATTGGACGCAATAAGTGAAGCTCCGATAGCCCACCAAGTCAATGACCCCTCAGCCAAAAAATAGTCTTTGGAACCTACAGATTCAGATTTCTTGCGATAATACACCCATAATCCGTAACCTGCCACAATAACAAAGTATACCAGGAAAACGATGTAATCTTTTGTGCTTAAATAATTATTCATGTATTGGTAATTGGTTTAATTTGATCGCCTAATATAGAAATATTTTTAGAACTATATATATCTATTGACCAAATTTTCTAAATACTCCTGCTTACCGCTAATCGTTTTTGGTTCTCCTAATTCCACTGCTAAATCCCTTAAGTTCTCCAGGGTCAGTGTTCGTTCTTCAAATGATGCACCATGACCTGTATCAAAAGAAGCATAACGATCGGCCCGTATTTTTTTGTAATCCGAGTCTTGAAGGATACGATCTGCCGTAACAAGCGCGCGTGCAAAAAGATCCATACCACCGATATGTGCATAAAACAAATCTTCAGGATCTGTTGAGTTGCGACGGATTTTGGCATCAAAATTCACACCTCCACCTTGGAATCCACCACCTTCTAAAATAATCAACATGGCTTCGGTCAATTCATTAATATCATTCGGAAATTGATCCGTATCCCATCCATTTTGATAATCACCACGGTTAGCATCAATGGAGCCCAATTTACCTGCATCTACAGCAACCTGTAGCTCATGCTGGAACGTATGTCCGGCCAATGTCGCATGGTTTACCTCTAAATTTAATTTAAAATCTTCCAAAAGATTATACTGACGCAGGAAGCCCAGCACGGTAGCCGCATCATAATCGTATTGATGTTTTGTAGGCTCACATGGTTTCGGCTCTATAAAGAAAGTTCCTTTAAAACCATTTTTGCGGGCATAATCCTTGGCCATGTGTAAAAACTGGGCAAGATGTTCCTGCTCACGCTTCATATTGGTATTTAAAAGGCTCATATACCCCTCTCTTCCACCCCAGAACACATAATTTTCACCACCAAGAGCAATCGTTGCGTCCAAGGCTGCCTTGACCTGTGCGCCACCATGTGCAAGAACATGAAAATCTGGATTAGTTGCTGCTCCATTCATGTAGCGTTTATGGCTAAAAAGATTGGCTGTTCCCCAAAGCAATTTTATACCGCTTTCCTGTTGTTTTTCCTTCGCATAATCAACGATAGTCGACAGACGTTTTTCATTTTCAACCACATTATCCGAATAATCAACTAAGTCCACATCATGAAAGCAATAATAGGGTATGTTTATTTTACTAATAAATTCGAATGCTGCATCCATTTTATCTTTTGCCCTCGTGATTACGTCGTTGCTTTCATCCCATGGAAATTGATGTGTCGGTCCGCCAAATGGATCAGATCCGTTACCGTTGAAAGAATGCCAGTATGAACAGGCAAATTTAAAATACTCTTCCATGGTCTTGCCACCAACAATTTGTTTTGGATTATAATAACGGAAAGCCAATGGATTTGTGCTGTCTTTTCCTTCGAATTGAATTTGGCCAACGCCCTTGAAAAATTCCTTTTTCCCTTTGATAATATTCATCTTATTTGTTATTTATTTGTTTGTTTAATAATTCCTTCCATTGCTGATAGTGCTCCTCATATTGCGCTACAAATTGAGGTTCCACTGTATACACGGGTTTCAAAGAACGAAAAGCTTCTGTAAAATCGGCATAATACCCACTTCCTATACCTGCTCCAAGAGCGGCACCAATACTGCCATCATGATTAAAGATTTCTACAGGAACGTCAGTGGCCCCCACAAATGACTCCCTGAAAACGGAGCTCAAGAATAAATTCGCATAACCTGCACGAATCATATTTGGATGCAGATTATTTTCGCGCATGATATCCAAACCATAGCGAAAAGCAAATGCAATACCTTCCTGTATAGCACGCAGCATATCGCTTGTCTCATGCCTATTCAAATCTATCGCTGAAATTGAAGCCCCAACGGTTTGGTTGTTGAGCATCCGTTCGGCACCGTTGCCAAATGGGATAACCTGCAATCCTTTGCTACCGATAGGAGATGCGCCAGCCATCGCATTAATCTGCTCATAAGACAAATCGTGGCCCATCAAACGTCTCCCCCAGCTATTCATAATCCCTGTTCCATTGATACAGAGCAATACCCCTGTCCGGATATCATTCTCCTGATAATTCACATGGGCAAATGTATTTACGCGCGATTCGCGGTCTGCAATCAACTGGTCGCTCACCCCATAGATAACCCCTGAAGTGCCCGCGGTCGCGGCAACTTCCCCGGGTTGAAGGACATTGAGGGAAAGTGCGTTATTGGGCTGATCACCAGCTTTATAATTGATAGTCACTGTGCCAGAGAGGCCAAGCTCCTCGGCAACAGCTGTTTTAATCTGTCCATGGGTCGAAAACACGGGTAAGATCTCAGGAATAAGATGATCCTCAAAGCCATAATAATCCATGATGGTATCCGACAGCTTATTGTTTTTGAAATCCCAAAATATTCCCTCAGACAAGGCTGATATGGAAGTTGTCACCTGTCCCGAAAGTTTCATGGCGATAAAATCGCCCGGCAGCATGATCTTATCTATTTTTTCATAGATCGCCGGTTCATTAGCCTTCACCCAAGCCAGCTTAGACGCCGTAAAATTCCCCGGAGAATTCAAGTGATGGCTCAGATTAAAAGATCTTCCGATTTCATCGAAAGCAGCATTCCCTATTTCTACAGCCCTGCTATCGCACCAGATAATTGCATTTCGCAACACGTTCTGATCTTTATCGACGATAACTAAGCCGTGCATCTGATAGGCAATACCAATGGCGGAAATCGCTTTGGGATCGTATAACCCTAACGCATTTGCCTTCAATAAAGCCTGTTTAAAGTAGTCCCACCAATCGAGCGGGTTCTGTTCTGCCCAATTGGGCTCCAACGTAATGATGGGAGCTTCTACGTCCGGATATTGCACCGAGCAAACCTTACGTTGTGAAGATGCCTCGACAATCGAAACTTTTACAGAAGAAGTACCTACGTCTATACCTAATAAATACATGGTAATCAATTCAAATTGGTTATAAAAAACAACATCGGCCTTACACTGCAACCGGTTGCATAAAAGTAGGGTATGTTTCTGAATTATCAAAATATTAAATAAAATTATTTACTTTGGAGCGTGAATAAAAAAACGACAATTTATGATATAGCCCGTGCGCTTGGAGTGACAGTCTCTACCGTATCGCGCGCATTGAATAATGTGCCTACGATCAGCGAGGCGACACGAAAGCTGGTGCTCGACAAAGCAAAGGAATTGAATTACAGCGTCAATAAGTTGGCCTCTTCTCTTTCCTCGGGCAAGTCCAATACCATCGGTGTCATTGTTCCTACCATGCAAATTCATTTTTTTGCAGAAGCCGTACATAGCATTGAAAAAGAGTTAAAAAAACACAACTACAGCCTATTGCTTTATCAATCGAATGAATCGTTTGAAGATGAAGTCAATGGCGTGAAGACCTTACTTGAAGCTCAGGTAGACGGCATCATTGCTTCGTTGTCGCTGGAGACGCAAGAAACCCAGCATTTTCAGGAAGTGATCAATCAGCGCAAATGCCTGGTTATTTTTGACCGTACCCATAAAGATATTCCCGCTCCCGTCGTGAAACTCGACGACTTTAAAGCGGGTTATCTTGCCACACAACATCTGTTCGAACAGGGCTATAAAAACATTGCCTTTATCACAACGGACAAAGAAATCGCTATTTTCCAGGATCGTTTCCATGGATTCGAAGCAGCCTTAAAAGATGCGCAGATTTCCCCGCAGAAAGACTTTATCATTCGCGGCGACTTATCCATTGAAGCCGGCATCAAAGGAACTAAACAGATTCTAAAATCTGCAATCCAACCGGACGCCTTTATTGGTGGTGATGACTTTACAGCTGTCGGGATTATACAGGCATTAAAAACTGCAAATATTGCCATTCCAGCAACAGGAGTGATCGGTTTTGCAAACCAGACCTTTTCTTCCTTTATTAGCCCTACACTGTCAAGTATTGATCAACAGGCCAACAAAATGGGGGAAGAATGTGCAAAACTCTTTCTGAAAATGGTCAAACAAAAAAATCCGTACGATGCCATCGAACAGATTGTTCTTGATCCCATATTGATAAAAAGAAAATCTACCAATAGAATAGACAAATAATCAGTACCTTTGCCTAAATTTGTTTAAATGCAAGCCCGGCAGAAATTTAGGATAATAAGCATCTGCTTATTATTCGTCATTCAGGCCCTTTTTTTAGTGGCCATCTTTGTAGAAAATACACATTCTTATATTGTATTGGCTTTTATTGGCCTATTGTCCCTACTGATCTTATACAGTTACCTTAAATCGCCCATTCATCATCACAGGCATGAATATGAATCGATTAAAATTGCTATTTGGGTACCTATAGGTGCGATTTCATCCTACTATTTCAATCAGATCTTCGGTTTGGGTCCTGTATTGGGGGCAGCGCTGACAGGTACCATAGCCTCTTTCATTCCAAATATCAACAAAAATTCGACTTATCTGCCCCACCTTCCAGCAGCAATTTATTGCGGCGCATTTGTAGGAATGTCCAATGCGCAAGTGGCTCATGGGTTCTCTTTTATTTTAGCAGCGAGTATTTTTACAGCGATCTTTCTGATTGTATCGAAAAGTTTATTAAATGGTGTCGGCGGTAAACTAGGCACATTGGCCTTTCTTGGTGTTTCACTGACTTACCTCCTTTTATATATTTTTAAGTAATATGGAAACATTCATTTTATACCTAGTTGGCATCATCGGGAGCACGGCGACATACTATGTCAACACCAAGTTTCACCAAGGGGCAGTGCGTTCATCGGCATTGCTGACCTTACTTGTTGCAGGTTTTCTACATTTCTTCCCACAAAGTGTTTCTCCTTATCTCGCACAGTACATCCCCCCTATTTTTATAGGCGCGTCATTTATAGGCATGGTCTCCAAAAACCAGTTATCAACCTATTTCGGTTTGGCTCTAGCTGGCGCTATTTTCACGACAATACTGCTCAATACCAGTAAATTTTTTACTGGTTATGGCGGAGCCCTCGGCACTTCCGCCTGCATCGCGCTGTTGGTCGTACTGAGCATTCCTTATTTTAAATCACCACGGAAAATGACCGTTGGATTTCTTCAGCTCCGCAAAACAATCTTAAAAAAACAGGGAAAAATTTCAAAAAGACGAGTAGATTTGTTTAAATAAAAAGCATAACCACATGAAACCTTTATTTCTGGTCTTTATTATCCAAACCTTCTTATTGAGCCAGCTGAGTGCTCAACAAGCAAAAATCAACATCGTAAATCAAGAGCGAAACAGCAGCTACAGAGGCCTAAGCGTGGTCGATGATACAACGGTATGGGTAAGCGGAAGCAACGGTACCGTCGGGCTCAGCACCGATGCCGGAAAAAACTGGCAGTGGGTCAATCCAATTGGCTACGAAAAAACAGATTTTAGGGATATCGAAGCATTTGATGAGAATGAAGCCTTAATTATTTCGGCAGGTTCCCCTGCCATCATCTTAAGTACCCATGATGGCGGTCGAAGCTGGAAAGAAGTATTCATAGATAAGCGACCCGAAATATTTTATGACGGTTTTGCTTTTACACCAAAAGGGGTCGGCATTGCCTTTGGCGACGCTATTCAGGGGAAAATGCCCCTATTAAAAAGCATCGATTTCGGAAGGTCCTGGAAAGATATATCCGCGAATATGCACTTTACAATTACCGAAGGAGAGGCTGGTTTTGCAGCCAGTGGAACATCCATATACTACGATAATAAAGGGACATACTGGATTGCCACCGGTGGAACAGCAGCCAATATCTACAGCAGCAAAGATCAGGGGGACACATGGCAACGTTACAGCTGCCCCATCATTCAGGGGAAAAATAGCACCGGTCCTTTTTCCGTAGCATTTTACTCGTCGAAAACTGGCATTGTAGTCGGTGGCGATTACAAAGCGGATAAAAACAAAGAAAAAAATAGCCTACTAACCAACGATGGCGGTAAAACATGGTTTGCACCAGAAACAGCTCCCGCTGGCTTTAAGTCGGCCGTGATATATATTTCCAAAAAACAGCTAATCAGCACAGGTACCTCGGGTACAGACCTCTCGAATGACGGCGGAAAAAACTGGACGTCTATCGGAAAGGAAAGCTTCAATGCCGTACAAAAGGCAAAAAAAGGCCGAGCAATATTTTTAGCGGGCGATAAAGGAAAAATAGCGCATTTAGCATTATAAGCTAAATGCGCTATTTTTTGCACCTCTGCACGTTATTTCTTACAACACTAGCGCACTATTTTTTGCTCGACTAAGCGTATTTCTTGCAACGCCGACACTAGGTTTCGACGAGCAAAAAACCGAGATTTACTCGTTTATAAACAACTACTTGCGCGACAAACGCGATTCTTCCAAATCCAGGGAATACTCGATCTCTTTAATAACATCACTGTCAAAAGCCTTACTTTCTTTGATCTTGTACAGACCGTCACGACGTAGCGCTAAAAGTTCCAACATAATTTTATTATAGAGCCCCCTTACTGCAGAAAGCTGCGCACGGGTATCCTCCTCTTTTGCTCGTTCGGATGCATTTACGCTCCGGATGATCTGCTCTTTAACACGGGCAATTGTCTCATGCTCCAGCATTTCCTTTGCGTAATGTTTATCCAGATACGCAATAGATTCTTTGCCAAGACGTACCCGAATCTCATCGATCTGTTCTTCCATCGAAGCTTGCTCATCGACTTCTTCAATTTTTATCAATTTAATCAACAAAGGCAATGTAAGCCCCTGAAAGACAAGTGTCACTAAAATAACCACAAAGGTAATGAACAAAATCAGATTTCGGTGTGGGAAGGCCGTTCCATCATATAACGTCAATGGTATTGCTAATGCTGATGCCAAAGAAACCACTCCGCGCATACCGGCCCAGCCAACGACCAGGGGCAATTTCCATCCTGGACTCTTTTCCTTGATGCGGACCCGTTTGAACAATATCCTGGGAACAAAAGCCGAAAGATAAACGGCGATTAATCGCAAAACAATAACAATTACACAAATCGCCAATGCATAATCAATAGCTTCCTCCATGGAGTATTCCCCCAAACCATTGATGATCACCGGAAGTTCAAGTCCAATTAAAATAAAGACAAATCCATTTAAGAGAAAGCCCACTGTCGCCCAAACCTCTTTCGTTTGGATACGCGTATGATAGTTGAGGTAATCCCCTGCCCGGAAAGAAAGAAACAATCCGCCACTAACCACGGCCAAGACCCCCGACCACTCAAAATGTTCCGCAACAATATACATCAGGTAAGGTGCAATAAGGGTTATAGGTGTTGAAATACTCGACGACTTAGCTACATAACGTAAGAATATATAGAGGATGTGACCGATGACCAGACCAACTACGACGCCCATGACCGATAACATCAGAAACTGCGTCGTCGCAGTGCTCATCACAAATTGGCCGGTAAGAATCGCAATAGATGCAAATCTAAATACCGTCAATGAGGCCGCATCATTCACCAGGCTTTCCCCTTCCAATATCGCAATTCCCCGTTTAGGAATACTTACCCCTTTCAGGACAGAACTAGCAGCCACGGCATCTGGAGGAGAGATAATCCCACCCAGCAAAAAGCCCAGCGCCAAGGTAAATCCCGGAATAATACTGACCGAAAAGTAGGCAATCGCCAGCGATGTGAAGAATACCAAACCAAAGCCCATGATAAAAATAGACCGTCGCCACTTCAGAAAATTCCCCCAATTGGTATACCAGGCTGCTTCAAAAAGTAAGGGTGGCAAAAATACCATAAACACGATATCAGGATCAACACTTATGACAGGTGCCCCGGGGATCAACGAGATCACAAGTCCGCCAACAACCAACAGAATGGGATAAGAGATCTTGAGGCGTTGACTCAGCACAAATAACATGGCCATAAAGAAAAACAGCACCATAACCAATAACAGGTTACTGTGAATTTTCTGACCTGCCTTTCCACCTACGGCCGCTTTCACATCCGCATAAGGTGCCGACATGGACATGCTGTATTGACGAAGCTTCCATTCATTGTCCTGCTTACTTAATACGCCCACGCCACGAAAGGACTTGGTATTGATCTTAAACGTTTCATCAAACCAGGCCGTCGTGCTATCGGCATTAAAGCTGATATGCCGCTTGTCATAGGTGTAAGTCCAGGCATTTTTGGGATTGAAATATTGATCGCTGAACTTCTCCGCATGGGCTTTATCCCACCTTTCATCATGATCAGTACCCAAAATAACTCCATCTGAAGCAATAACATTCAAAAATGGGCCATACTTTACCTCACCCGAAGTTTTGTGCCAACGATCCAGTAGCCCATTGATTTCGTCCATAAGCTGCTGGGCACTTGTCGGAAAGACAAATAAAATTAAACTAAGAAAACAATACGTACCTAAAATGATCTTTCTAATCATACATTATAAAACTTCGTAATAGCTAAGACAATCCTCTTCCGATGAGATCAGTCTTAAAACAAAAAGCTGCATATGCAGCTTTTTGTCTTTATTTAATTATTTCTTCAATTTCGCGGATAATCTTCTGCGCGATCTGCTCAGCAGCTTCAGGCGTAGGTCCCTCCGAGTAAATCCGAATAATCGGTTCGGTATTCGATTTACGTAAATGAACCCATTCATTTTCAAAGTCTATTTTCAATCCATCGATTGTTGAATGGTCTTCATTTTTATATTTTTCCTCCATTTTGGCCAATAGGTTGTCAATATCCAATTCCGGAGTCAGTGTAATCTTGTTTTTTGACATAAAGTACTGCGGTAAAGAGGCACGGTATTCGGAGGCTTTTTTACCAAGTTTAGCCAGATGTGTCAAGAAGATGGCCACCCCTACCAGCGCATCACGGCCATAGTGAGATGCAGGATAGATAACACCGCCATTTCCTTCTCCGCCAATCACCGCATCGACTTCCTTCATCTTTGTAACCACGTTGACTTCACCAACAGCAGCGGCATAATATTCGCCACCATGTGCTTTAGTTACATCACGCAGTGCGCGTGTAGAAGATAAATTAGAAACTGTATTTCCTTTTTTATGCTGCAATAAGTAATCTGCTACGGCCACTAAGGTATATTCTTCACCAAATAGCTCACCATCCTCCATCATAAAGACCAATCGATCTACATCTGGATCTACAGCAATCCCTAAATCAGCTTTGTTTTCAATAACCGCAGCCGATAGATCTGTCAAATTCTCTTTTAATGGTTCGGGATTATGCGGAAACTGACCATTCGGCTCACAATAGATTTTATAGATTGTCTGCACACCAAGCGCATCCAATAAGGCAGGTATAAATGTACCACCGGTACTGTTTACGGCATCCAAAGCAACTTTAAAATTAGCGGCTTTAATAGCTTCCTTATCAACATATTCCAACGCCAATACAGCGTCTACATGTTTCTGTAAATATGAATAGTCTTTATGAACCTGTCCTAATGCTTCAACTTCTGAAAAATCAAAGTCTAAGGATTCTCCAAGGGCCAATACCTCTTGCCCTTCGGCATCTGAAATAAATTCGCCCTTTGCATTCAGTAACTTTAGCGCATTCCATTGACCTGGATTGTGTGAAGCAGTCAAAATAATACCACCAGCAGCTTTTTCCATAGGTACAGCAATCTCTACCGTCGGCGTTGTTGAAAGACCTAAATCAACCACATCAACACCGATGCTTTGCAGGGTTCCAATCACCAAATTACTTACCATCTCACCAGAAACACGCGCATCTCTTCCAACAACAATTTTTTTGATACCACTCTGCTTAACAATTATTTTGCCATAAGCAGCCGTAAACTTAACGATATCTATCGGGGTAAGTGCCTCTCCAGCACGCCCGCCGATCGTACCTCGTATTCCTGATATTGATTTAATTAAAGTCATTTCTTTTGAATTGATTAACGTGTAAATTTAGCACAATGGCAATAAAATATCGAATTAAAATTATAATTAATGAATATTTAACGTATATTTGTTGCAACAAAGTTGTTTTTAAAAGAAACAACCGTTTGCAATGAAATTATTTTTACTTTTGAAAAGTGAGTTTTTAAAGTTTGGGAATTTCATTGTCATCAACAACATTTATGATTCAACAATTAGTACACATCGATCAAGAGATTTTTCTGGCCATTAATCAGGGCTTGAGTAACCCCGTATTTGATTGGTTATTGCCTATATTACGCAATCCATACACTTGGGCCCCCTTGTATTTATTTCTGATCATATTTTTCATAAAGACCTATGGAAAAACAGGAATTCTAATTGTTGCCATGACCTTGGTTACCTTCGGAATTTCCGATGGTATATCATCTCATTTGATCAAAAAGACTGTAAAAAGGATCAGACCGTGTAACGACGTGGAGTTTAAAGAAAATGTCAACATCCGTGTGCGATGTGGCTCTGGCTTTAGCTTTACCTCCTCTCATGCGGCCAATCATTTTTCCCTTGCTTTTTTCTGGATTGTACTTTTCCGGAGAAGATGGAAACATGCGCTTTGGCTTTGTATTACCTGGGCAACCCTAATTTCGGTCTCTCAAATTTATGTTGGTGTCCATTACCCGTTTGATGTCCTCTGTGGCTCAGCCTTAGGTATCCTGGTTGGATTGGCAACAGGCTACTTATTCAAACGGTTTGTGCCTAGCTTTTTTAAAACTGAACACGTATAATGAATTCAATTTTATTGATTTTAATTTTATTCATACCTGCATTTGCAAGTGGAATTGCTGTATTTTTTGTACAAAAGAAAGGAACCAGTTTCCTTAAACTCATCCTTTCTTTCAGTGGAGCCTATTTATTCTCTATTACGGTACTGCACCTCATTCCACATGTCTATCAGTCTAACAATACTTCACCTGAGGTATTGGGTATTTATGTGCTTGCTGGATTTCTTTTCCAGCTCTTTCTTGAACAGTTCTCCCAAGGGATCGAGCATGGCCATATCCATACCGACAATGATCACGACCACCACAATCATCGTTTTCCAATCGGTATTATGTTCAGTCTATGTCTTCATGCTTTTCTTGAGGGCATGCCACTTGCGGCAACACATCAGACTGAACTTGCACTAGGCATATCCATCCACCACATTCCGGCGGCATTTGCATTGGGAAGTATTCTAATAAGCACGCATTTAAAGAAAAACACCATCCTCATTACACTAGCTTTATTTGCGGCAATGACTCCATTTGGTTTTTTGCTGAGCAAAGCCATCAGTGCGGGTGAAGTAGGCAATATCCAGCAATATTTTGATAAAATCATGGCTGTGGTTATTGGTATTTTCTTGCACATATCAACGACGATACTTTTTGAATCGGGCTCAATTGACCATCATAAATTCAATAAAAAGAAAATGATTGCTGTGATAGCCGGTGTTGCTATTGCACTCGGAAGTTTCTTATTTGTCGGAGAACATGATCATGGGCACGATCAGCATCAACAACCGCATGATCATGAACATCATGATCATGCGCATTAATTTCTTTAGCCGCGAAGTTTATCCAACAGTGTGTTTAAGGTAACAGCTTCTTCTTCGCTAATTCGATTAGGTAAAAGATCCTTCATCAGCATATCCTCATCTAAACTCTTAAGAATCTCGAGGCCCTTCTCAGTGATAACCAAATCCACTGCCCTTTTATCCCCACCCGATTGACAACGTGAAACCAATTCTTTGGAAACCATGCGATCAATCATACGCGAGATGTCCGGGGTAGTGCTCAACATTCTTGATTTAATCAGATTATTGGTTGCAGGCTTAGGATATTGGCCCCTCAATATGCGCAAGACATTAAACTGTTTCAAAGTGATTCCTTCTTTGGCAGCACGCTGTTCAAGCTCATTGTTAATCCAATTGTACGTGTATAGAATATTTACCGTACAACGATGCCATTCATTGCTGAATTTACTTACTTTGATTTCGTCCTCAATCTTCATTCTGGTTGATAATTAATCGTTCTGAATAGTAAAGATAGCTGTTTTTTACTAAATACATAACTATGACATTAGAATCATTCTAAATGGTAGAAATTCTGTATATTTGAAGAATTCAAAAAAACAGGCAAATGCGTAATAGAACTAGCTTAGATAAGCTAAAAAAAGGGGAAAAAGCGGTAATTATAGATTTTGATTCACACGAAATTCCAGCTAAATTTTTCGAATTGGGGTTTATTCCCGGTACTGAAGTAGAGGTGAAACATATCGCACCTTTGGACGGTCCTATATGTCTAAATATTAGTGCTAATAACGCCTTAATTGCTATCCGCAAATCAGAAGCTAAAGTCATCCTTATTGATCAGAAATAATGAATAACCCGATTATTGCACTTTTGGGTAATCCAAATGTGGGTAAAACATCTCTATTTAACCGGATTACAAAATTAAATCAGAAAGTAGGAAATTATCCCGGTATTACGGTCGAAAAACGTGAGGGGCAAGTAAAAGCCAACAACAAAATTTATCGTATTATTGATTTACCGGGAACATATACCCTGTTCCCAAGTTCGCTGGACGAAGAAGTTGTTTTCAACACTTTAGTCAATAAAGAAAGTAGTTTCAGACCTAACCTTGTCGTTGTCGTCGCTGAACCTACGAACTTAAAGCGGTCTATTATTCTTTATCAGCAGGCCCGGGAGCTCGGTCTGCCGGCCATCTTTGTCATCAATATGATAGATGAAGCCAAAGAAAAAGGAATTACAATAGATGTTCAGAAGCTTGAGCAACTATTAAATACAAAAGTCTACGAAACCAATGCACGTACGGGACAAGGTATCGATCAGCTGATCAAAAACTTTGATGCTGTTCCGCCCATGTATATCAGCAAATTTAGCCTACCCAAGGAAGCTGATGCCGCATTAGAAGAAACCAAACGTCTTTTTCCATTAGATACGGAATACCATACCTGGCAATACCTGGCCAAAGGCGAGGTATCCTTTTTATCGAAAGAAAAAAATCAGGCGATTCAACAAATCCGTGAAAAACACCAATTACGCGCCGAGAGACTGCAAAAAGACGAAGCCATTTTGCGTAGTAAATCCCTGGATAGCAGCCTTGCTGAAATCTATGCAAAGGATGAATCCTCCAATAAAAACAAAACCAATACGATTGATAGCATCCTGCTTCATCCCATCTTTGGCTATGTCATCTTCTTTGGAATCCTCTTTTTAATCTTCCAGGCAATTTATACCTGGTCTGGACCAGCCATGGATTTTATCGATGGTTTATTTGGTGATCTTGCAGCCTATATACAAACAGCATTGCCGGCAGGGCCATTGACCGACTTGCTCAGCAATGGTATTATCAAAGGTATTGGCGGAATTGTGATCTTCATTCCACAGATCGTTATTTTATACATCTTTATCTCGATCATGGAAGAAACGGGCTATATGAGCCGTGTTGTTTTCCTGATGGACCGCTGGCTTCGCCCTTTCGGGCTGAATGGAAAATCAGTGATTCCATTGATTTCGGGCGTAGCCTGTGCTGTTCCTGCGGTTATGTCGGCACGTAACATCGAAAATAGCAAAGAAAGACTGGTCACTATTCTGGTAACGCCTTTTATGACCTGCTCAGCACGTCTACCTATTTATATCGTTCTGATCGGACTGGTGATACCGGACACGAAATTAGGGGGCTTTCAAATACAAGGTATTGTATTGTTTGTGATGTACCTACTTGGAATATTCGCAGCTTTGCTATCGGCGATTATCCTGACCAAAGTCATCAAATCAAAACACAAATCATTTCTAATCTTTGAACTCCCCACCTATAAGACTCCAGATTGGAAAAACGTAGCCTTAAATGTATGGGAAAAAGCATCAAGCTTTGTTTTCGGCGCAGGTAAAATCATTTTAGCCATTTCCGTTATCCTATGGGCATTGGGTAGTTTTGGTCCGAACGATAAATTTAGCCGGGCGGAGGAATATGTGACAAAAAATAACCCCAACCTGTCCGAAGCCGATTTGGACCATGAAGTTTCATCTTACCGTCTGGAACACTCTTTCCTTGGCTATCTTGGCATGGCTATTGAACCTGTTGTTAAACCATTAGGCTACGACTGGAAGATGGGCATAGGTCTTATTTCTTCGTTTGCTGCCCGTGAAGTTTTTGTAGGCACAATGGCCACAGTATATAGCCTTGGTGACGAAGTGGATATCGAAGATGAAGCATCTAAAACAACGGTATTAGGCAAAATGAAAAGCGAAATTAACAGGAATACCGGTTTACCGGCTTATAATTTAGCTTCTGGTGTATCCTTATTACTTTTCTATGCTTTTGCTATGCAATGTATGAGTACAATTGCAGCAGTAAAGAGGGAAACAGGCTCGTGGAAATGGACTTTGATACAGCTTGGTTTTATGACAGGCTTGGCGTATTTCAGTGCCTTGATTGCTTATCAACTTTTAAAATAAAAAGCTATGGATAATTTAACAGTACAATATCTCATCGTAGGAATGCTCGTTTTGGCGGCTGTATGGTATGTCGTTAAAAATGTCCGAAAATCACTAAAGGGCAAGTCGAGCTGCTCGAAAGGCTGCGGATGCGACTGCGGCGTAGAAAAAACACAAAAAGCAAATTAATTTATCTTTTTGAGTAGCATTTACAAATAAGATTTCGTTATTAGTTAGAGTGGCCAAAAATCACACTAGCTGCTAATTCATAAAGCGCCGTATTTCCAAATTACGGCGCTTTCTATTTCTGAGTCAAACAGGCCCCTCGCTATTGTTTATAAAAAAACAACGAAATACATTAAAACCACAACAGAATGTGCACAAATACCTAAGTGTTTTATTAACTTTATGCGCTTAGGGCAAATCGTTCGCTGGGAAGCTTTACGATAAACAGGTAATTCTTCTGGCGTCATTGATTTTGCTCAAACGATCCTTGGCGGGAGCAAATAGCCTCATGGGTTTTTCCGTATCTAAGGACCAGATTAAAACAGACTAGTAACCGTATTAACCATACACATGGAGAAACAGAACAATAAGGAGGAGTTAAAAAGAGGACTTCAAAACAGACATATTCAATTAATTGCCCTGGGTGGTGCAATCGGAACGGGCTTATTTCTAGGTATTGGGAAGGCTGCCACATTGGCTGGGCCAGCTGTTATCCTCGGCTATGCTTTCGCCGGAATTATTGCTTTTTTTATTATGCGCCAGTTGGGTGAGATGGTTGTTGAGGAACCTGTTTCAGGAAGTTTTAGCTACTTCGCCAATAAATACTGGGGTTCTTTTGCGGGTTATGCTTCGGGCTGGAACTATTGGGTGCTGTATAT
The DNA here is from genome assembly GCF_002295765.1 of Sphingobacterium sp. UBA865. Classification (NCBI taxonomy): domain Bacteria; kingdom Pseudomonadati; phylum Bacteroidota; class Sphingobacteriia; order Sphingobacteriales; family Sphingobacteriaceae; genus Sphingobacterium; species Sphingobacterium sp. UBA865. The sequence goes on from NZ_DBGB01000041.1 coordinate 196,600, forward strand.
CTTAGTCAGCATGGCCGAACTCACAGCGATAGGCGTTTATGTACAATTCTGGTGGCCGGAAATACCTTTATGGGCATCAAGTTTATTTTTCTTCTTTGCAATCAACGCCCTTAATCTTGCCTCAGTCAAAATTTATGGCGAGACGGAATTTTGGTTTTCCATTATCAAGGTTGTTGCAATCATTGCCATGATTGTTTTTGGTGCATATTTATTGGTAAGCGGTACTGGAGGGGAGCAGGCAAGTCTCAGCAACCTGACTTCACATGGTGGTTTTTTCCCAAAAGGTTGGTTTAGCCAAACAGCGGATGGAAGTTTTGAAGGCCTTCTTTCCGCCATAGCATTGATCATGTTTTCTTTCGGTGGCCTGGAGTTGGTTGGTATCACTGCTGCCGAGGCCGAGCATCCCGAAAAGAACATCCCCAAAGCGACCAACCAGGTTATCTATCGAATCTTAATCTTTTACGTAGGTGCATTGATTATTCTTTTCTCTTTGACACCGTGGACAAATATCACCGCCGATACAAGTCCCTTTGTGCTGGTGTTTGACAAACTCAATGGGTTTGAATTTACGATCTTTGGAAAGACCTTCTATTTCACAAAAATTATCGCAAATGCGCTAAATCTTATTGTCCTTACCGCTGCATTATCTGTTTATAATAGCAGCGTGTACAGCAATAGCAGAATGTTATATGGATTGGCAGAGCAGGGAAATGCACCCCGTTTTCTTTCGAAACTCAACAAGAATCATGCGCCTATTAACGCGATTTTAGTTTCGGCACTGTTCGCGGCGATTTGTGTATTTATCAACTATGTAGCACCTAAAAATGCCTTGGAGATCCTGATGTCGCTGGTGGTATCTTCACTGATTATAAACTGGGTCATGATTTCCATTACACACTTGTATTTCAGAAAGAATAAACTCGATGCCCACTTACGCACCAAGTTTCCATCCTTTCTGTATCCTTTAAGTAATTATATCTGTCTGATCTTTTTGATCGCTGTACTTGGCATCATGTGGATAACAGGGATGAAACTTCCGGTAGAATTGATCCCTGCTTGGCTTATATTACTCTATGTGAGTTATGTTTTGATCAAAAGAAAGAAATCTTAGTTCACTGGAACCTTGATCTTATCAATCAAAAAAGCCTGATTCATTGCATGAATCAGGCTTTCTTGCTAAAATTTAATGCGGGTATTCCTCCTCGAGAATAGCAAATTCATAATTGTCGCTCCAACCATCTTTTAACGGCAAAATTTTCCGTCTGCGCGCCTCTTTGACCATGCCGACTTTCTCCATTACTTTAGCGGAAGCGATATTTCCAACAGCACAACCGCCCTCAATTCTATGAAAATTAAGTTCCTTGAAACCAAATGTCAGGATTCGGTTCAATGCCTCTGTTGCATAGCCCTTATTCCACATTGTCGCAACAAGCTTAAACCATACTTCTGAATTTCGATAGCGCAGCTTGACAACACTGATATTAATTAACCCAATAAACTCTTCCCTTCAAGGGTTTCTATATAAAAGGTATAATCCTTTCTGGCATCCAATTCATTGATTTGCGCCGACCAAGCTTCCACCATTTGCTCTGTATGGGCTATTCCATTCGGAAATCCACTCGGATTAAATAATGCAGATTCAGGATACATTAATAGGGAATGGATCTTTTCCAAATCTATTTTCTCTACGGATCTAAGCTTAAGCCGTTCTGTTCTAATTTCCATGTTTAAAATTACACAAATGGCTTAATTTAATGCTACCATTTGACAACAATAACTAAAATAAGCCCAGCTGCGTTCCTGCATCGGGTAAGCGGAAAAGATCCCTTCTCAAGGATGGAAGCGTCCCATTATTCATATATTTCTTGACGGAAAGCTTGAATAAATGCTGTAAGCTCTCGGCCATATGGCCATCCCCCTTTATCCTCCGTCCAAAATCGGTATCGTTAATTTTTCCACCATGACAGGCTTCGATCCAATGTAAAACCTTTTCAGCACGATCAGGATAGTTCTGATAGAGCCAATCTTTAAAGATACCACCAATCTGTCCATTGAGCCGCACGATGGTATAGGAGGCCGTAATGGCTCCCGCATCTGCTCCTGAACGGATCAAATCTGAAATCTCATCACTATTGATCCCCGGAACGATGGGAGCCATCATCAGCATGACGGGTACACCTATCCCAGTCAATCCCTCAATCAGTTTCAACCGGGCCGACGCTGTAGCAGTCCGAGGTTCCATTTTCTGACGAACCTCTTCGCGCAGCGAATTGATGGTCACGGCAACGGAAACCAGCTCGTGCGCTGCAAGCTCGCGCAAAAGATCAAAATCCCGTCGCATTAGTACATTTTTGCTGATGATGGAGACCGGATGCTGGTATTTGACCATCAATTCTAAAAGCGAGCGTGTGATACCCAGCTTCCGTTCAATCGGTTGATAACAGTCTGTATTGCCTGAAAGCATAATCAAATCGGGTTGGTAGCTCGATTTTCTAAACTCCTGTTCGAGAAGCTGAGCCGCATTGTGTTTGACTAAGATCTTACGCTCGAAATCCAACCCAGCACTAAAGCCCCAGTATTCATGCGAATTGCGCGCGTAACAGTAAATACAACCATGCTCACAGCCCTGATAAGGATTAATGGATCGTTCAAAACGGAGATCCGGGCTATTTGATTTGGATATAATGGATTTTGGATGTGTCGGAATGAATTGTGTTTTCTCGGCACCCAAAAATTCTTCATCCAGCCCCTCCACATGTTCCTGCACGTATTGATTAGAAAAAAATTTGTTATTGGGATTGATCTGCGCCCCTCTGCCCTTCAAATATTCCGATGAATTCATAGGTTAAAATTACTAATTTTATTAGTAAAAACAAATTAAAATTTCCCATTTTCCACAAAGAGAGAAAGCGAATATCTTCTAGTTTGAAGTCCCAATAAAACGTATTTTAAACCAAATAAAAATCCCTATACTGCATCGACAGTATAGGGATTAAAATTCTTATTTTAGATCTCAGTCCAGCTTCTATTTATTTCATTAAGAAACCACCACCGAGTAAATCATTGCCTTCATAAAAAACGGCCGATTGCCCTGGAGCAATACCTTTCACATTGTGCACAAAATCTATACGCACTTTATCGCCTTCTTGGGATATGGTCGACAAAGCACCAGAGTCTTTGTAACGTACCTTTGAAATTGCTTCCATCGGTTGATCTAGTCCTGCATATTTCACAAAGTTCACATTACGAACGTAAGCATGTGACTTTTCAAGTTCATGTTCTTCACCCAATACGACCGTATTACTTTCCGGAAGGATCTCAATCACAAACATCGGTTTCCCCAAGGCAATTCCTAAGCCTTTACGTTGACCGATGGTGAAATAAGGGTAACCAATATGTTTACCTACAACGGTACCATCGGAAAGAATAAAGTTACCGGGACCAATTTGTTGATCCAACGTTGGCACCTTATGTCTCAAAAACGCACGGTAGTCGTTGTCAGGAACGAAACAGATTTCATAACTCTCCGACTTATTGGCCAATTCCTTCTGTCCCATATCCAAAGCCATCTGACGAATCTCCTTTTTCGTGAAAGATCCTAACGGAAACTGTGTCCGGGCAAGATTTTCTTGTGACACGCCCCATAAAACGTAAGATTGATCTTTGTTTTCATCCTTACCTTTTGATATCACATAGCGACCATTATCGTGCATACGGATATTAGCATAGTGCCCGGTAGCGATAAACTCACAGTCCAATTTGTCAGCGCGTTTCATCAAAGCCTCCCACTTAATATGGGTATTACACAACACGCATGGGTTAGGCGTGCGCCCAGCAATATATTCTTCTACAAAATTGTCAATCACAAAATCTCCAAACTCATCACGTATATCTAATATATAATGAGGGAAACCATAGTTTACGGCTAATGTACGAGCGTCATTGATACTATCAAGGCTACAACATCCGGTTTCTTTCGACGAGCCACCTGCGGATGCATAATCCCATGTCTTCATCGTGATACCGATAACCTCATATCCTTGTTCGTGGAGCATGACAGAAGCAACGGAGCTATCTACCCCTCCACTCATTGCAACTAAAACTCTTCCTCTTTTACTCATCTCTAATTATTGAAATGCAAAGATACAGCTTATTCCTTTTCCTATATGTTAGTTTCTTGTAATTTTATCTCGATCAAAATCAACACGTTCGAAAAAAGTACGAAAATAATCTGCATAAAAGTTTTAGAATTCAAATTATCGGACTATATTTGCATCGCAATAGGGGAACAAACCCATAGCAAAAAAGCGGTGCCATAGCTCAGCTGGTAGAGCAAAGGACTGAAAATCCTTGTGTCCCTGGTTCGAACCCAGGTGGCACCACGCTTCAATCTGATGATCACAGATTTAAATAAAAGGTCAACTGGTGCCATAGCTCAGCTGGTAGAGCAAAGGACTGAAAATCCTTGTGTCCCTGGTTCGAACCCAGGTGGCACCACAAAAAAAGCTTGTTCAATGAACAAGCTTTTTTTGTTTTAGCTAACTGCATTTTATATAACATCCCCCCCACATCTCCGCCGTATAGAAAATTCATCATACCCCTACTGCCTGAATTCAATGGGTGTTATTTTCATTGATTGATTGAGGGATATTATCAAAAAAAAGATCATGGATTTTGGAAATCAACCGGAGTTGTCATTTTAAAAACCACTCAAGTCTAATTTCCAAAACCCAATCGCTTTTCCGCTACGATTCAGCGATAATCGACCGATCCAGATGCACATAACCACCGTCCACATGAATCAATTGGCCAGTTGTATGACTGGACTTATCAGACAGCAAAAAGACGGTTGTATCCGCGATTTCCGCTGCTGTGGTCATGCGATGCTCCAATGGAATACGGTCCGTAATTTTTTTCAATGTCTCCTCCGGATTTGATAAGGTTTGAATCCAGGTGTCGTATTGGGGAGTTGCACATTCTGCCACGATAATGGCATTTACACGAATCGAGTAAGGCAACAATTCTACGGCCCACTCGCGCGTAAGTGCATTACGTCCACCATTGGATGCCGCATAAGCCGAGGTATTGCCCTGCCCTGTTTCACCAGTTTTGGACGAAATATTCACGATACTGCCCTTAGATGCTTTCAACGCATCCAAAGCGTGATGTGCCATCAGATAGTAATGAATTAAGTTCTTGTGCAGCGAAGCAACAAATTTTTCATAATTACCTGATGCTAATCCGACACCATCATTTTGTCCGGCATTATTCACCAAACCATCGATCCGCCCATACACGTCCAATGTCTTTTGAACGGCTCTTTCACAATCTTCTGGTTTTGATAATTCTGCTTCGATACAGAGTGCATCCACATCAAATTGCTTGATTTCTTCCTTGACTTTTTCATTATCGGCTTGTTTACGGCCAACAATGACGGGAATAGCCTGTTCTTTAGCCAACGCGTGGACTACAGCCCGCCCGATTCCTTTTGCTCCGCCGGTAACAATAACAACTTTATCTTTTAAATGAAGATCCATAATACTTTTATTGAATGGTTTGTTTCATTGGTTGTGGTTAACATTCGCAACAATGAATTCGTTCTCTGGTTATTGATTAATTTATATTGACGTCATTAAGCCCATTATCCAGCTTCATGACCAATAAAAAGCTTCAGCATGCTATTTTTCCCTTTCATAGCATGCTGAAGTTTTTCCTTTTAAAGATTATACACGCGTATTGCGTTCTCTGCCCAAAATGCGTTCTTCTCTTCAGCCGTAAATTGCCCTAATTTATCCTCAACGATGGCAATACTTTCTTCGTAGGATGCCGCCAATAGACATACCGGCCAATCTGACCCGTACATAATGCGCTCCTTTCCAAAACGCGCAAAGATATGCTCCAGATATTGCTTAAAATCATCAAGTTTCCATCCTTCCCAATCGGCCTCTGTTGCAAGTCCCGAAACTTTACATACGACATTTGGAAAGGCAGATAGCGCATCGATAAACGCCGCCCACTCATCAAATGCTTTCGACTTGATCGGCGGTTTGGCAATATGATCCAATACAAATTGAAGATTTGGATTTTGCTGCACACAATCCAACGTTGCCGCATAATGTCGTGGACGGATGAGCAGATCATACGTATAACCATAATCTGCTAAGGCCTTCAGCCCGTTTAATACCGCAGGGCGAATGAGAAAATCAGGGTAAGCTTCTCCTTCAACAATATGACGAAATCCTTTGATGACCGTAGCTGATTGATAGCCATCCAACTGTTGTCGAATATCCGCTGCTTGAAGATCAATCCAGCCCACTACGCCTTTAATAAAAGGATAATCACTAGCCAGCTGAACCAAATAAGCAGTCTCTTCGTTGGATTGATCCGCCTGAACAGCAACACTCCCTCCAAATCCATTTCGTTCAAGCACAAATTGAATATCCAAAGGGGTGAAATCACGTCTGATGACTTGCATTTCTTCGGTAATCCAACTATCTCTAATTGGATCGAATTTCCAGAAATGCTGATGGGTATCTATACGCATAATGAAAAGAAAACCTAATGAGCAATTAATTTTTTGAATACGCTACCACAGTCTGACGGGATTCTCCAAGACCATCTGCTCCTAACTCGATCACATCGCCAGGCTTCAAATAAATCGGTGGGTTAAATCCTAAGCCAACACCTGCCGGAGTACCTGTTGATATCACGTCTCCTGGCAACAAAGTCATAAATTTAGACACATAGGATACTACATGCGCCACCGAAAAGATTAAATCCTTGGTATTACCATCTTGGTAGGTTTTTCCGTTTACCTTCAACCATAGACGCACATTGTTGATATCTTTGATTTCTTCTTTTGTCGCCATGAAAGGTCCCATCGGTGCAAACGTATCACATCCTTTTCCTTTATCCCAAGTACCGCCACGTTCCAGCTGATACTCACGTTCGGAAACATCGTTGTGCAATACATAACCGACCACATAATCTAAAGCTTCATGCTCTTCTACATAAGAAGCTTTTTTACCGATCACAATACAGAATTCCACCTCCCAATCTGTTTTTACAGAATCTTTCGGAATCATCACATTATCGTATGGACCTACCAACGAAGTGGTCGATTTCATAAAGATGATCGGTTCAGCAGGAATTGGTGCATTTGTTTCCTTGGCATGGTCTAAATAGTTCAATCCAATACAAACAATTTTGGATGGGCGGGCAAAAGGTGCTCCGATACGTTCGCCTTGAGGAACTTCAATCAACTTACCTTCATTTGCCTTCACAAATTCTTCTAAACGGGCTACACCATTCTCGGCAAAGAATTGTTCATTGTAATCACCACCAAATGCGCTTACATCGTAATTTACACCATCGATCTGAACACCGATTTTCTCCTTGCCTTGAGCTCCAAAACGTATTAATTTCATTTTTATAGTATTGAGATAATAGATATTTTATTTTTAGCTTTTTAATTATTCAATTTAATAAAACCACCGTCAATAGGGTAGTCATTTCCAGTAATAAATCCAGCATCGTCACTACACAAGAAAAGTGCTAATTTGGCAATTTCTTCTGGTTGCGCCATGCGGCCTATTGGTTGGCTTGCTGATAGTTTTTCAAACATTTCTTCCTCTTTTCCAGGATAGTTTTTTGCGATAAATCCATCCACAAATGGGGTATGTACACGTGCAGGCGAAATGCTATTGCAACGAATACCGTAGGCCATGTAATCCCGTGCTACAGACATTGACATCGCGTAAATAGCCCCCTTGCTCATCGAATACGCAAAACGATCCGTGATACCAACCCATGCAGCTATGGATGCTAAATTAAGGATTGCTCCCGAACCCTGCGCCTTCATCATCGGCACAATAGCATGCAATGCATTATAAGCTCCCTTAACATTCACATTAAAAACACGCTCAAAATCTTCTGATTGACAATTTTCCAAATTACCAACATGAGCGATACCAGCATTATTTACTAAAATATCAATTTTTCCGATATTTTGTGCTATAGCAGTAATTTCTTGTTGATCAGTTACATTACAACGATTAAATGCAGCCTGACCACCCAAAGCCAAGATCTCATCAACTACAGCCTTACCGCCATCTTCATTCAAATCCAGAATATGAACTTTTGCTCCTTCTGCAGCAAATTGCAGACTGATCGCACGGCCTATCCCACTACCACCACCGGTAATTACAGCTACTTTTTGTTCTAATTTTCCCATTGTTATTTAATTGTTAATGTCAATACCAAATCTGCTTCATCTGTCGATGTTGGCAAATCCAAGCGTAGACTATTGTTCTTATAACTAAACTTAATCTCTTTCTTTCCGATAAATGTGCTTACTTTTTTCACCTGATAAGGAAGGTTATTAATCAACAATTCCTTTTTATCCGTTTTAAACACATGTAGATACACTTGGTTTCCTTTTTTTGTCAACGCATAATCGTCTGTTGGTGACACCGCCCCACCCGCTGTTCCATAGATTGTTTCACCATACACCGATAGCCATTTTCCAAGTTCTTTCAAGCGCTCCTGTTGATAGTCCTGAATCTCACCGTTTGGCATCGGGCCAACATTGAGCAATAAATTGGAACCATGACTAGCTGCCTTGACCAGGTATTTCAGCACTTCCTGAAAGGATTTTCGTGTCCGATCTTTCAGCTCAAATCCCCAAGATCCTGCAATTGTTCCACATACTTCCTTCGGTAGTTTCCCAACATCATGCGCTTTCGTGCCGAACCCAGTAGTATTCTCCCCGGGTAAATCACGTTCGAACATCTGAAAATCTTCCCCTTCAAATGGCGCCAGATGGTGGTTGTTACCCACCAAGCACTGTGGCTGTAAGGTATGAATCAATTCATAGATTTCTTTGAAATGCCAATCTTCATTGGGCTTGTCCCAATGACCATCAAACCAGATCCCATCGATCTCACCGTAGTTGCTCAACAGCTCCGTTAATTGGCTTTTCATAAACTGGACATAACGATTCCAATCCCCTTTCGTTGAATCGCGCCCCGCAATGCCACCACCCGTTTTACCAACAGGCAGATAATCATCCCGGTGCCAGTCTAAAAGCGAATAGTAGAACATCACTTTTATCCCTTCGGCACGGCAAGCTTCCACCAACTCTTTCACAATATCGCGTTTGAAGGGAGATTTCTTCACCACATTATAGTCCGAAACCTGGCTGTTCCACATCGAAAATCCATCATGATGTCTGGTCGTAAAGGTGATATACTTTGCCCCTGCCTGTTTAAATAACTTCGCCCATTCTTTCGCATTAAAGGAAATTGGATTGAAAAATTTAGGCAGCAATGCATATTCATCCAAACTGATATTCTGGTTGTTCATGACCCACTCACCATCCCCCAGCACACTATATACCCCCCAATGGATAAAAACACCAAACCGAGATTGTTCAAACCACTCCCTATTTTTCAGATTTTCGGGACTCGGTTGATAATGTTGCTGGCTATAGCTCGCGGATACTGATCCCATCAGCAAGGCTAAACCACAGATTACATGTTTAAGTTTCATATGTAAATGATTAGTTGTCATGGATTTTCAATAAACTCATTATACCCAACTACAAAGAAACACCTCTACGCCATGGTATGAAATCGTCTTGCCCCAACAACACCGCCTTCGGTTTCACTTCACCAGAAGCAACTTCTATTACATAATCCAAAATACGGTGTGCGGCTTCCTCAATAGTCTCTGTACCTTCGATTATGGTACCACAGTTCAAATCCAGGATATCAGGCATTTTCTCAAAAGTCTTGGTATTTGTGGAAAGTTTCACAACCGGTGTAATCGGGTTACCTGTAGGTGTACCCAAGCCCGTCGTAAACAAGACGATATTGGCACCTGCTGCCACTTCTGCAGTTGTACTTTCCACATCGTTACCAGGCGTACATAATAAGTTTAACCCCGGACCGTTGGCCAATTCAGGATAATCAATCACTGCTGCAACAGGTGATGTTCCTCCTTTTTTGGCGGCCCCAGCAGACTTAATTGCGTCAGTAATTAAACCATCACGAATATTGCCCGGAGAAGGATTCATATAGAATCCCGAACCATCAGCTTCAGCTTTTGCATTGTAAGTACGCATCAGCGACATAAAACGCTCCGCCGTTGGCTCATCGATACAACGATCACTCAACTCCTGTTCCACGCCGCATAATTCAGGAAACTCCGCCAGAATCACCGATCCGCCTAAAGTCACCAAAATATCTGATACAAATCCGAGCGCCGGATTGGCCGAGATGCCCGAAAATCCGTCTGAACCACCACATTCCAGACCTATACACAATTTGTCCAATGAGGCTGGTTTGCGCTCATTTTTATCCGCTTGCATCATCCCTGCAAAAGTTGCTTTAATCGCCTTTTGCATAAGCTCTTTTTCAGTTCCTTCTTTCTGTTGTTCGAAAATATACAGTGGGCGATCAAAACCTGGACTTCGCTTTTCAATTTCAGCTTTCAGAATGGAAGCCTGCGCATGCTGACATCCTAAACTCAATACCGTTGCCCCCGCCACATTCGGATGGGTGATATAACCAGCCAAAAGGCCACATAAGGCATCCGAATCCATGCGGGTTCCGCCGCAGCCCATTTCATGGTTTAAAAACTTGATTCCATCGACATTTTTGAACAGGCGTTCCTGCTCACTGGAAGTCGAATTAGCAAGTAGATCCTGACTAAGAATCGCATTTACATCAGCACCAGACTTATATAAGCTAATGAGATCTTCTACCTCAGACACGTAATTATTGGCTTTTACTTTATAGCCCAACTTTTCTTCAAAAGCAGCCTTCAGGGTCAATACATTTCTATTTTCGCAAAAAACCAATGGAATAACCAACCAGTAATTGGCCGTTCCAACAGTCCCATTTGAACGGTGGAATCCATTGAACGTTTTATCTTTAAATGCAGAAACATCAGGTCTTGTCCAGGCTGTCTTGCGATTGCCCATTTTAAAATCTTCCGACGCATGGCGCAAGTTTTCAGTGGTAATGAGTTCCCCTTCAGCTAGGGGAGTATTCAATTTTCCTACCAGAACACCATACATCAATATCTCCGTATCTTGTTCCATTGGCTGGATGGTGAATTTATGTTTGGCAGCAACAGCTTGCTTTAATGTAAATTCCTTACCTTCAAAAACAATCGTTGTTCCCGCAGCCAAGTCCTGTAATGCAACAAGGACATTATCCATTGGATGGATCTGTAAATAGCGCTGTATAGCCATAATTATACTAATTCAAATATTTTTGTCATCATTACCCATTTCTCTCCCGGCTTTGCCCCCGGAATGGCCGCCTGGTATTTCCACATCAGCTGTTCCCATTCCTGTACTTTTTCATTGGCAGCATCCATAGCCGATTTTTTCTCAAATGAAAAGTCTTCACCCACCTCCATGTTCATAAACAATCTATTTTCAAAACGATAGATCTCCATCTGCAGAATACCTGCATCCAGAATCGAACGTTTTATTTCCGGCCAAACCTCACGGTGGTAATCCTCATATTCCTTGATCAATTGTGGATCGTCCACAAGATCTAAAGCCATGACATATCTTTTCATTACTAACTAATTAATGTGATTTAAGATTTTCGGTTTCCGCAATACTGACATTTCTATTTTGGAAAGCAAACAATAAGACAACAATAAAACAAACCAATGGCACAAAATAGCCATACTGGAAATGTCCTGTTTTATCCGAGATAAAGCCCAAAATTGGAGGTAACAAAGCACCACCAACAATAGACATGACGATCAAACTGGAAGCAGATTTGGTATCGGCACCGATACCTTGTACACCAAACGCGAATATCGTCGGAAACATAATAGACATAAAGAATGCAATACCGATCAATGCATACAAGGTCTGAATACCTGATCCGAAGATGACAAATAGGGATAGAACGATCGCTATAGCGGAATAGATGATCAGAAGCTGGGATGCTGATACAAAACGCATAAAAAATGTACCGATAAACCGGCCCAACATAAAAGCCAATCCCGCAAACCCAGCATAATCGGCCCCATCCTTACCCGATATGCCCGCAGCTTCTGTTGCATACAATACCAGGAAGCTTAAAATACAGACTTGCGCTCCCACATAGAAAAATTGAGCCACCACGGCCCAACGCACATTTTTATGACGCAACGCGTGGAAAAAACCAGCTCTACCTTCTTCCTCGGCATCTTTGATATCAGGTAATTTGGTAAAGAAAAACAAGGCAGCGATCAATAAAATCAATATTCCCAATACTACATAAGGCAATTTCACAGCAGCTGTTTCCGACTGAATATACGCCATCTTTGCCTGCTCAGCCATTTGCGCCAGTTCTTCCTGTGATTTGGGTTCATGGGATAAAATAAATTTTCCACCAAAAATCGGAGCAACAAAGGCTGCTAGTCCATTAAAGGACTGCGCAAAATTAAGCCGTTGCGCCGAAGAAGCTGGATCTCCCAAAATCGCTACATACGGATTTGCAGCGGTTTCCAGAATGGTAAGACCACAGGCTACAACGAACAATGCCCCCAAAAAGAAAACATAACTTATCGTATTGGCCGCAGGTACAAAAAGAAAACAGCCAATGGCAAAAAAGATCAATCCGATCAAAATACCCGCTTTATAGCCATATTTTTTCATGATAATTCCAGCAGGAATCGCCATCACAAAATAAGCGATAAATACAGCCGAATCGACTAAGGAAGCCTGGAAATGGGATAAACTAAACGCATTCCTCAAATGCGGAATTAAGATCGGATCAAGGTTATGAATAAATCCCCAGAAAAAGAACAAGGATGTCACCAAAATCAAGGCAAATGCGTAACTCTTTTTATTCGTCATATTTTTCAAATGGTTATAAGTAGTTATTTAATGTAAAATAAGCTTAAAAATGCTAGACAATATTCAAGTATATTATCAAATTATTAAGCTATATTACCATAGCTAAACTGAATTATGTAACTTTACTGCATATATTTCATAATTATGAAAGCACAGCTGCTTCATTTAAACAGCAATCTTGAGCATTCGTTCAACGCGCGTAGAGACAATACACCTCAGTACCATAATCTTTGGCATTACCACGAAGAACTGGAATTAATTTATTTCGCCAAAGGCTCAGGCACCCAATTTATTGGCGATAGTGTCCGGCGCTTTGAATCGGGCGATATCACCCTTGTGGGTTCAAACCTACCTCATTATTGGTTATTTGACGAAATTTATCTTCAAGAGGAAGAAGCAGAAAGCGCAGATATTCGTGTGCTTCATTTTAAAGAGAACTTTTGGGGAAATGATTTTATTAATTTACCTGAAAATAAATCCATCAAAGACCTTATTCGCGTCTCCAAAAGAGGCATTTCATTATTGGAGTGCAGCCGACTAAAAACTGCGCAATTAATTGACGCTATCTTGGCAGCAACAGGTACCCCACGTATTATTCATTTATTAGAAATATTACAGTATATTTCGGCCGAAGAACAACATGATCTGTTAACGAGCCCCACTTTTACCATCCAGCTGCAAGATCAGGATGCCAACCGTATGCAGATTGCCATGCAATATATCGGTGAAAATTATCGCGACCAGATACGCCTGCAAGAACTTGCCTCTCTCACGGGAATGACCCCAAATTCCTTCTGCCGTTATTTCAAATCACAGATCGGAAAAACGCTCTTTCAATTTCTGATCGAAATGCGCGTGAAAACCGCTTGCAATTTATTAATAGAAAACAAACAGACGGTGAAGCAGATCTGCTTTGAATCAGGTTTTCAAAACTTTTCAAGCTTCCATAAATACTTCAAAAATGTAACCGGCACCACGCCGCTCAGCTTTCAGCGATCAAAAACTTAAGACGATTTTACCCAATAAGCTTGAATCTTCCATCAATCGATGGGCTTCAGCAGCCTCGGCAAAAGGAAGCACCCGGTATAAGGTCGGTTTGAAATCGCCAGCGCTAAGTTTCGGCCATACCTGAGACCAGATATCATCCCGTAGCACTTGCTTAAATTCACGGTCTCTCGCCCGTAATGTACTTCCCGTTAAAACAATCCGTTTCTGCATTAATTTGAGCAAGTTTAACTCGACTATTGCGCTTTCCATCGCATTAATATATACTAAACGACCATCGGGGTTCAAAAGGTTGATATTTTTCTCAAAATATGAACCACCAATACTGTCTAAAATAACATCAACCCCCAAAGGCTTCAGCGCCTCCAGAAAATCCTCCGTTTTATAATTTATTGTTTTGGTTGCTCCCAATGATTTACAAAAGCTAGCCTTTTCAGATGAGCTGACTGTCGTATATACTGCTGCACCAAACAAGGCCGCTAACTGAATTGCCGTACTGCCAATCCCACCAGCACCACCGTGTACCAAAAAATGATCGCCGGTCTGCAAATTCCCTCTTCGAAAGACATTGTCCCATACTGTAAATACGGTCTCAGGCAGCGAGGCTGCTTCCGCGAAATCTAAATGATCGGGAATAGGCAAACAATGTCCCTGATAGACCTTAGCATAGTTTGCATAACCTCCACCCGCTACGAGTGCACATACACGATCACCAATGTTCCAGTCAGCGACCCCGGTTCCCTTTGCGACAATAACCCCTGCTATTTCTAATCCAGGTATCCGCGCATCCACCCCGGCAGGTGCCGGATAGTTCCCTTTACGCTGAAAAACATCAGGTCTATTTACACCTGCAGCCTTTACTTCTACTAAAACTTCCAGTTCACCGATCTGCGGCATCTCCACATCGCGGACTTCCAAAACTTCGGGTCCGCCCGGTTCAGTAATAATGACAGCTTTCATCATGATTTTTTGGGATATTTCTGTAATCTTATATTGAGCGAAAGCATAAAATAACGAGCCAAACGATTGTTTCGAACGTCTAAAATATCATTTCCCACCACGGCACGTGAAATTCCAGTATTCTGATTCATTAGATCGAATCCCTGAAATCTCAACATACCCAAGTTATTCCTTCCAAAAGTATATTCCATATAGGCGTTGATTATCGTTGGATTAATATTGTTCCATGAGCTCGAATAACCCGCATTAAATTTTTGAGAAAGTTCAAGTCCCATGGTAAAATGTTTGCCCAAATAAGCTTTAGATCCCAAACCAACGATTCCAGAATGCGCCGTGATATTATCTTGTACAGGCCAGTCAAATGTGGCCCTGTTCAACGAATAGTTGCCATTTAATTCCGCTTCAAAAATATCACTCCAGGTATAGCGGAATTGAAGGGCTTGTGTAAACAAAAAGTGTCCACCAAAGCTCTTTTTATCATTGACGTACGAAATATTGTTGTAATAATCTGCATTGCCATTTAAGCTCATCTGCAAATTATCCGACAATAAAGAAGCTGTAAACAAATAATAGCTCTTAATATCATAGTAGCCTTCTGTATTGCGATAAGTCGTTTTCTGTATCGTTGAATTAGGTTCAATTGTCCGGTTGGCTACAATCTTATCATTTACTAAGTTAAAAGCAAGACTGGCTTCCAGATATTGTCCCCTCCGCGTGATGGATTTGCGATACTTTGAAACAATACTATGTGCAAATTCAGATTTCAAATCCTTATTTCCGATCACAATATTCTGTGTGTTGGTATTGTCCACCACCGGCTGTATCTGATAGAAACTAGGCTGGTTATTACGTCCATAATAGTCCATAGAAAGATCCTCTTCTTTGGTAAACTTCCATTTCAATCCAGCAGAGGGCACGAGATTAACATTTGAATAGGAGGTTTTTATCAGTTTATCTGTTGAACTTCCCGTTAATTCGGACGGCTGAACTGCAAAACCGAAGTTTACCTTTACTTTTTCGCTTAAGTCTTGGCGGTAAATCATGCCGACTTTATTGCTTGCGAAAGAATAGTCGTACTTCAAACTAAGTGAATCCACCAGTATGGGCCCGTTGTTAAAATTATTGTTATTGTCAAAAGTAGAGCGACGGGCATCAATTTTGGTATAATCGAAATCGTAATTGATCTCCAAGGTACCACCTAAATCAACGGGCTCCACCAACGACAAGCGACTTTGGATATTTTTATTCTCATTGCTGGAACGGACCATTTGATTCAGGTAAGTTTCCGTTATTTTTGGCACCTTCAAGCTGCTGTCGATCGCTCTATTAAAATCGCGCACTTCCTCATCTTTATCCAAGGAATTAAAATCCGTATGCAAAGTATAAAGTACTTTCCGCCCCGGTTTAGTAAAACTTCGCACGTAAAAAAGATCTAAAGCCGCAGCAGGGCTTTCTGTACTATTGGCCGCGCCGTAGTTCCCCGTACTACTTAACCGATTATTTTGGATCCTTCTATCTTTTAACGTATTGCTGGTCGAATTGGTCCAAGATAGTTTGGGCGATATTTTAAGCTGATCTTTGGGCGACAGCTTCATATCAAAATCCCAGTCCATTTTATGGATACGATCGATTGATTTTATTTTGTAATCTTCAAAATTACTAATCAGATTATTCGCGGCTTTGCCATACCCATATATCGATTGTAATAAGGAATTTCCCTGGATATAATTATTACGTTGCGTAAAGCTATATTTTCCGCTTGCTGTTACCGTTTTAGAAAGCGGACTAGAGAAACTACCACCTACAGAGCCGATTTTATTGACGCCGTCTGTCGGGTCCGCAAAATCCGCTAGCTCGCCCATTTCCCGCTCCCGTTCCCCGCCATTGGGCGAACCGAAAGAAAAAAGGTTGGTATTGGTATTATTGACCGAGGCGATAACAGAGTACTCTTTACCGTCATTGAAACGATTCAGTCCAGCACTCCCCAAGTAACGATCTACCGAACCACCGCCAAGCGTAGCTTGACCAAAAGTAATTTTCTTCTTATCATCTTTGAGCACAATATTCAGAACTTTTTCGGATTCAGCACTTTTAATTCCTTTTGCCGTCGCCTCGTCACCATAAAAATCAATAACTTGAACGCTTTTCACAAAATCTGCAGGAAGATTGCGTGTGGCGGTGAGCACATCGCCACCAAAGAATTTTTTACCATCCACCTTAACAGAGGATATGGGCTTACCGAAGGCGTAGACAGAACCATCCCGCGAGACCTGAATATTGGGTAATGCCTTAAGAGCCTCTTCTAAGAGTGCCCGACGATCAAATTGAAAAGCATCCAGATTAAATTGAACAGTATCCTGCTTATAAACAATGGGTTTATATTTTAGTACAACAACTTCTTTTAAAAGGGATACATGGGGAAACATGGTCAATTTTCCAACATCCAATTTAGCTGTCGTGCTATTGTACAAGGGATAACTACGTTCCAAGATACTAAGGCCCAGCTGGCTACAGCTAATACGAATATCATTACCCAGTACACGATTAAAATGAAAATAACCTGTTGCGGAAGTTGATGAGAACAAGGTATCGCGGGAACTCGTCAGGTGAACACTTACACCATTTAGGGGCCTTCCAGCTGTATCGACAACAATGCCATAAACCTCTTTTTTTGACACCTGCCCTAAAGTGGTTTTGGGTAAAAAAAACAAGTTCGTTATAGCTAAAAAAAGTACTAACCGGATAATATTCCCGTCCTTTAGTTCCATCAAATAGACTTTGCAATAATACAATTCAATATAAGAATTCTTAAGCTATTAACGTAAAAAGTTGTGATTTTGTATATAAAAAAAACGAGCTGTTTTCTCAACAGCTCGTTTCTTACACTATTTTTTACAATTTATTATTCACCCGCAAAGGTAACCTTAACGAGGTGCTTATCAATTTCCCAACGGCCAGTACCATCTTCACCGATTACATCGAATAATTCAAGAATACGTCTTGCAACAAACTCCTCCTCCACTTGCTCTTCCAAGAACCATTGAACAAAGTTAAAAGTTACGTAGTCTTTTTCCTTCGCACATCTATCCGCAATATTATTGAATTGTTCAGTAACAAACATCTCTTGTTCCAATGTTTGCTCAAATACACCACGGAATGATTCAAAATCTTGAGGAATACCTGTAACTTCCGGAGAAATTGCACGACCACCGCGGTTGTTAATATAATTGAAAAGCTTCAACATGTGCTCGCGTTCTTCGTTGGATTGTTTCGCAAAAAACTCGGAAGCATTTTCCAAACCCTGATCATCACACCATGAAGACATTGCCAAATATAATGCTGAAGAATGAGCTTCAACTTTAATCTGTGCATTCAATATATTTTCGATCTCTTCTTTCAAAGAAGATTTTAATTTCAATAAATCTTTCATATTTACCTTAAGTTTAATTTCTAAAACATGAACAAGTGAAACACATGATCACCTGACTACATCACAAAGATACAGCAGATATTCAAAATGTGTATCAAGAATATGTAATACAAATTCAGTCTAAATTAGACAAACAAACCACAACTTGTTTAGAATCAATACAATTACAAATACGTAATATTGATACTTTCAATAAGCCATCAAATAAAACAATAAGTGGCAGAAAGGACTTAAAATCAGGAATGCCAACCAAAAAACAAAAGGTAGTCCATTGAGACTTATTTAAATTAAAATTAAATAAGGTCACCACAAAACAAAAAGCGGTGTACATCATAGACGTACACCGCTTTTTAAATTCGTTTATATATACTACCTAAGCGAAAACCGCAAATGGCGAAACCTGCAAACAAGTTCTGACAACGCTATTCAATTCCATCATAAATTTAGCGCCATCTAATAATTCGCGCAACTGGAGCACATCCGCTACAGTTAAGATGAAACATCTTTCTGTACGAAAAGGCATAATGATTTCAAAATCAGATGAGCGTGTTGTATCATGAAGCATATGCTCAACATCAATCCCATCGATACGTTTCTTAAATTTCAAAAAATCCGATACCGAGAAAGACGTTGTTTCATTATTATATTCCAACCAGAAACAATTTTTGCGGCTACATTGATAAACTGTACCTACTATAGTTGAAAACACTTCCTCAACATGTGCTAACGGACAAACCAATTTTGACATTTCTATTTCCCTTATCATTTAAATCGATCAAAAATAAATATTATTTATAATCAATCCAAGTAAAACAGAAGATTATTTTGATTTAATATAAATAAGCCTTTCAGCGAGTAATGGAAATAAATCCTTCCTAATTTCACATGGATCAACAGCCCCGAAAATCCACGTTAGGTTCTTACGGACCAATTACAATAGAGCGGTACAAAAAAAGAGGCCAGTTTCTATAACTGACCTCCTACATTTACATCTATATTTTAATAGTTATTAATCGTATTCTTCCTCTTCTTCTTCCTCTAGGGTAAGAACTTCATTACGTCCATTGATAACTGTATTTTTTGTCTTTGTTTTATGTTTATTAATCTGTCTACGCAAGGATTCGACAGCAATATCTGTCGCCTCCTCAAAGCTCTTCGCTTGCCCTTTCGCAAAAAGCTGGCTTCCCGGGATATTTAATTTAATTTCTGAAATTTTATTTGCCTCATCATCGACATTTTCCAATCGCAGGTAGCATTCGCCACCAATAATGGAATCCAAAAACTGCTCCAATTTTCCTGTTTTCTTTTTGATAAACTCGATTAGCTTTTGATCAGCAGTAAATCGAATGGATTGCACAGTAATGTTCATTTTTCCTCCTTTTTTTAAGCTTTTGGATGAGCTTGTTTATAAATTGACTTCAATCGTTCTGCTGAGTTATGCGTATACACTTGTGTTGCCGCAAGCCCTGCATGCCCCAGCAGCTCTTTAATTGCATTTAAATCCGCCCCGTTGTCCAACAGGGCCGTTGCGAAAGTATGTCTCAAAATATGAGGACTTCTCTTACCTTGAGTAGAAATCAGCGTCAATTGCCGATGTACAATAGCATAGATCAGCTTGGCATATGCTGGCTTTCCTTCTTTCGTAACGATTAGTAAGCTGTTATTAGTATCAACAAATTGCGTCGCCTTTTGTTGCAAATAGTTTTTCAATTCTTTCAATAAAAGATTATTGATCGGAACCAAGCGTTCTTTGTTCCTTTTACCTAATATAAGAATATTTTTATTAAAAAAATCTATATCCTGCTCCTTAATTTTCAACAATTCTGCCAACCGAATCCCGGTACCGAACAACAATTCCATAACCATATAATCGCGGCAGGATTCAAACCCATCCTGCTCCTGCCCCATCTGATCCAACAAACGGACCAGCTTTTCCTTTTCAACAACAACCGGTAATTTTTTAGCAGTTTTTAACGCTTTAATAAGCGTCATGGGATTTTTCGCAATACACTCTTCTCTTTGCAAAAATTTAAAATAAGTTCGCATGGAGGACATACTCCGGTTGACTGAACTTGCATTTTTTCCGGACTCTACCATTTGCGCGAAATAATGACGTAAATCACGGTATACGATATCCTGCACAGTCAGTCCCTCACGATCCAAAAAAGACTGGAACATCTCCAACTCATGCTTATAGGCAATAACCGTATGTTCTGAATACCTTTTTTCAATCTGCAAAAACCGAATAAACTCCTTTTCCAACATATTTTCCCTTGCTATATAGCTTAAATTACAAACTTAAAAGCACAAAAAAAAGGGAAAAGCATTGCTTTTCCCTTTATATTTTAAAATTCTCAGCGAATCAATTAGTTAGCTACATCTTGATTCAAAGATTGTTTGTAAATCGCTTTTTTCACTTGAATGCGACGAGTTACAGATCTCTTTTCGTAAGCTTGACGTGAACGCAACTCTCTTAAAACTCCAGTTTTTTCGAATTTCTTTTTGAAACGTTTCAATGCTCTATCTAAAGATTCTCCTTCTTTTACATTTACGATAATCATGCGTTATATATACCTCCTTTCGCCGCTTTTAAATTTAAAGTGGGACAAAGGTAAGCTATTTATTTTTAAAAAGGAAAACAAAATTATTTTTTATAGCAATTCGAATTCTTCCAACAAAATTCTTAGCGGTTTCTCCTTCGTACACAATGCCGTATGCCAACCCAATTGTTTTGCTGTCGCTAGATGTTGAGGGCTGTCATCAATAAATAAAGTCTCCGCCGGATCCAATTGTTGCTCTTGCATAACCAATTCAAAAATCTCCGCATCAGGTTTGCGCATCCCTACCAAATGAGAGTAATAGGTCTTTTCAAAAAAACCTTCATTGTCGGCAACACCATATTTCTCATGAATATCATTCATACAATAGGCATAATGAATTGCATTGTTGTTACTTAACAAAAAGGTACGGTATCGATCTTTCAACTGGACTAAAATCTCATGATTTCCCTGTGGTACACCGATCAGTAAACTGTTCCAGGCCGTATCAATCTGTGCGTCCGTCAGTGCTGGGTTTTGGGTTAATTCTCTTATCCCTTCACGAAATTGCGTCGAATCAATTTTTCCTTTATCAAAATTATCAAAAAGTGCACTTTGACCATGATGTCCAAATACGGCATCAACATTTTCTATACCTAACTGAGTAAAAGCATCTTTCAATTTTACAAAGTCGATCATAAAGATCACATTCCCATAATCAAGAACAATATTTTTAATTTTTTCCATCGAATTATTTTGAAATATCAATACAAATATCGATAATTGCATCGTCAAAACGGCACAACAGCTGTTTAAATTGACAAAACAAAAGACCTGCTCCTATAGCTCAGTCGGTTAGAGTAGAAGACTCATAATCTTTTGGTCCCTGGTTCGAGCCCAGGTGGGAGCACAGAACAAAAAAGTCGCTTTTCTATATAGAAAAGCGACTTTTTTCGTTTCTACGCATCGTTTTCCGACGATGTAAAGGTCTAGGAGAATCACACCATTTCAGCCTGTTTTGCATAGTTTTTTATTGAACTTCACGTAAAAAGATATCTAACGGGATTTTTCACCTGCTAAAGAAAAAACTATAGCAACCGTCAGCGCAAAAGTTTATGAACACCACAAGAAATCAGATGGTACCTACGATGTGGAAATAATACCTTTTCTGTAAAGTTTACACTATATTAGCACCTTAGATATTCGATCAATTCAAACCTATTTCCGAATGGATCTCGAAAAAAAAATCGTTCTCGACCATCTATCTTGGACGAGTATTTTACGATTATATTCTGATTCTTCAAAAATAATTTAGCATGGGATAAGTCGAAAACTTCAAACGCAGGATGTATATCAGAATTTGTTTGATGGTACTTTTCTTCACGAATATGAAGCTGGATATCTCCGATTTCAAACCAAATAGCCCCCCTGGGATGATTACCAAGGATTTGATTCAAACGCAATATCTCAGCATAAAACCTTTGCGCTGAAGCTAGCCCGCCTAAAGGAACACTTATGAGTATATGCTCTACACGTTTAAATTTGATCATTAGTGTATTTTTAAAACATTGGCCAACGCTGAATGCATAACAGAAGGCTCGACGTCCATATCCATCCAATATTTAATTGCTATTCTGCCTTGATTAACGAGCATACTAAGACCATTTAAAACGCTACATCCCTTTTCTCGAGCGGTTCTTATAAAATGAGTATCTGGGGGATTGGGTATAACATCTGCGATAATCATCTCCTTTCCGATAAGATCAAATTCAATATCGAGTTTTTGATCCACATTGGGAAACAGCCCTACACTAGTTGCATTGATCAAAATATTCGTTGATAATTTTATCTTATACCTTCCTTCCCAACAGTTAAATAACGCGTTAGTTTTAGTATTACTATTTATCAGATCGGCAAGTTCTTCACCTTTAGATTTGTCCCTATTTACAATAATAATTGTATGGGCTCCCGCTAACGCCAATTCAACTGCAATTGCGCGAGCAGCGCCTCCAGCACCAAATATTGTAATACACTTGTCCTTAGGATCTTCAATAATTTCTAGCGCTTTTAAAAATCCTTTTCCATCTGTATTCTCACCTATCCAAAGGTTCCCCCTTCTAACTACAGTATTAACCGCACCTATCAATCGTGCAGAGCCTCCTAATTCATCAAGATATGGAACGACCGCTATTTTGTGTGGAATAGAACAATTGAAACCAATCCATCCCATGGCTTTTGCTCCTTTGATAGCATCTGCCAGATGCATAGGCTCAACCTCGCAATTCAGATAACGAGCGTTGATACTGTGATATCTATAAGCTGCTTCAATCATCATTACAGTTGGATCTCAGAAGCTGGTTTGGCAAAAGAGCCCGTAATAAAAGGCAAAAAATCAATGTTATCTTGCATAAATGTGAAATAAAGTAATTGATACAAAATGATAAATCTTCTATTACAAAGATTGCATATTACCGGCGCCACGCCCAGGTATATTTAAAGGTATTTTTTGTATTTTTATCGTAAGCACTTTTAAAATGAAGAAAATACAGTTTGATCAACTCGTTATTCATGATTATGAAGAAAAGACTTTTCATTTACCCCTTCATAGCCATACTTATTATGAACTGGTTTATATCCACAAAGGTAGTGGCATTCATTTACTGAACAATAATAGGTTTCAATATGGGGAAGGAGATCTGTTTATAATAAGTCCAGAAGACGAACATTATTTTGAGATAAACAAAAGTACTCACTTCACATTTATAAAGTTCACAGACGCATATCTGTCAGAACACTCACAGCATACAGTAGATAATTTCAATTTATATGAACCTGTCCGAATAATGAAGAATAAGTTATTAAAGGAAGTGAAATTAAAAATAGATGAACCTCCCAATGCTATACTTCGAAATATTATTGAGAATATAGTATTGTACAAATTTTCGAAGGATATCTCTCGTTCAGCGCTCATATTTTATCAGATACGATCTATCTTAGTCTTAATTAGCGAAGCTGCTGCTAAACTTCATATAAGAATTGACAATGGTCAGCCCGGTAAAGAAGAGCTCATTTCCTTCATACATCAACATATCTACCAACCGTCAATTATTCAGATTAAAAACATCGCCGCTCACTTCTCTATTGCAAATAGTTATTTCAGTGATTATTTCAAAAAAAAGTTTGGTATAAGTTATCGAAATTATGTCAACGAATACCGCATAAACTTAATTCAAACTCGATTAACTGTTCCGACCGTTTCACTATCGCAGATCGTATATGAATTTGGTTTTACCGATGAAAGCCATTTAAACAAATTTTTTAAAAACCATATAGGTCTGACCCCAAAAGTATATAGAAATTTACACCTTGAAAATACAGTTTAAGCATCTATAATAACCTTTAACTGTCAAAAAAATCATCGAAAAAACACTTTTAAGATATATTTCCATGATTTCATATCGAAAAATAGTCGGTAATTAATTATAAAAGAATTTATCGTATTCCTCTAAAGTCTGATCAACAGATATTTTTAAAAATTTACATTTTATTCATTAAAACTTAACCTAAAACAAATACTCAAACGGACAAAAAAAACTATTTTTAGAGAAGAAAAATCTACAATGCATTACATAAAACCTTTATTGAGCTCTATCTCAAGTCTCCTGCTATTCTATTCTTTACAAGCTCAAGAAAACATTAAATATATCCCTGCCTCTGAACTTCAAATCATTGGCAAAGCAAAGAAATCTTCACCAATTTATGAACGTATACCCAATGACGAAAAAATTGATCTACCAAGCGCTGTCCAAAAGTTAGCAAAAAATAGTGCTGGAATCGCATTCTTATTTGAAACTGATTCCCGGTTCATTGCAGCAAAATGGCAGCTTGAATCGGCTAGATATGCTGCAAATATGACTCCTATTGGTCATAGTGGTTTAGATTTATATTGTCTAAAAGATGGGAAATGGCAATTCGTAAATGTAGGCAAACCACTGAAAGATAGCACAAATAATGAGCATATATTAATCAACAATATGGATAACAGTCTCAAACAATTTATGCTTTACTTACCTCTTTACAATACCACGACATCGATAGCTGTAGGAGTATCTACTCATGCGCATATTGCAATCCCAAGATCTCCAAAAATAGATCCAAACAAACGGATTGTTATCTATGGTTCAAGTATAGTGCAAGGGGCTTCTGCAAGTCGTCCGGGTATGGCATACCCTGCCATTTTACAGCGAGAACTAGGAGTTGATGTCATCAATCTCGGATTCAGTGGAAGTGCAAAAATGGAGAAAGAGGTGGGCGAATATGTAGCGTCAGTACCGGCAGATTGTTATGTACTAGATTGTATCCCAAATCCAAGCCCACAAGAAATTGAAGAACGGATTATACCTTTTATCAAACAGGTTAGGATAAAAAATCCCTCAACTCCGATTATACTGGTGGAAACTGTATCTCGAGAAAACGGAAATTTTGACCTAGTTCTTGGAAAGCGTGTGAAACAACAAAACGACAACGCAAAAAAAGGATATGATAAGCTAGTAAAAGACGGTGTCAAGAAAATTTATTATATTTCCTCGGACGAGTTGATCGGAACAGACCACGAAGCGACTACCGATGGTGTCCACCTTAGTGATTTAGGTTTTAAAAGAATTGCTAACACTATCCAAAAAGCTATTTTAAAAGCATTGAAGTAAAGTCAAAATGCAAAAATAAGTGAAACCCAAACAAGCTTCACTCATTTTTGCATCCACATAGATCTGTTATAAAATGTCTTTACAATTAGTGCTTTCCGATTTTTTTTAAATAATCAATCAAAAATATAGGTCTATCGGTTTGAATAATACGTGCATGCAATTGATTGATTAAATAACCATAGATTGCATCCGGATTAGCTAATGCTGAATCATCATCATTCCCTCCTGACAATGTGTCCCAAAGTGTGTTGTACCAAATCAAACTTTTATTTTCTAAAAGCTTCGGCAAGGTAGTAACCTTTGTGTTTTTTTTATCAGAAAACACGAATTCAATCGCCACCGGATTTATTTCTGTTAAAAATTGAGCGACACTCGTTAAGGCATTTGGCTTATCTAGATCAACGATGGGCATATATAATATATCCGTCAAGTATGAACCATATTTTTCTTTTACTTCAGTAGCTGATCGATTTCCCTTCATAATTATTTGATGCGACATTCCTGTTTTTTTTAGTAATTCATATATTTCATCAAAATAATCGTCAGCTTTATCTAAGTTGAGTAAAACCTTACCCTTTGACACAATCAAAGCTTCTTCTAATGTCGGCACTTTTTCTTTGGTCCGAATAGCGGCTCCGTTCTTCAGATACATAGTCTGAATAGTATTAAATTCAGTATCTTTTACCAGACCACTGCCAGTTGTAGTGCGATCTAAAGTTTTGTCATGCATCAGAATTAACACGCCGTCTTTTGTCCGCTGTACATCCAACTCTACAATATCCGCTCCCATTTGAATGGCACTCTTTATAGCAGAAATAGAATTTTCGGGATAATTTCGCCAATCACCTCGGTGCGTCACTACAAAAACATGATCAGAATTTCGCTCCAATAGCGCCCGACGTATTACACGAGCTCTATCTACTGTGTTTTGTGCTTGAACGAGTCCATTTAACAATAAAACTAATAGTAGTAATATATTTTTCACTTTTCCCATTTTAGTAACTTTTAAATTTGAACAATCTTAAAAACCTGAGCTATCTTCCCATCCTGGATTTTGTACCAGACGTCCACCTGAGAGCACCCGTTCACTTGTGGGAATCGGCCAAAGATAATCGCGATTATCATTCCAAGTAATTTTAACTGTGGGATAGGCTATAACATATCCGTTTGTTCCCTGGGATAAAATGATGTCTACTCCAATTTCTTTGCTGACTCCATTAGCTATTGATTCTTTGACACCTGTCCATAAGACAAGATCATCCACACCATCATTATCCATATCATAACGGCCGGGGCCTGGGAAATAACAGCCATAATAAGGCATGGCCAACTGCTGCCCCTCGTGCCAGCGGATAATATCCCACTGCCTGAATCCTTCCATAACAAGTTCCACCGTTCGTTCTCGCCTTATTTCTAAAATTACACCTTTCATATTGTCTTTTGATACCTGCGGATAGTAAGTTAATAGGAGTTCATCGGGATACTGATTAGCCCAGTTTAATTGGAGTGATGCCATTTCCGCACGTTCCCGTATTTTATTGATTGACTTATCTAGATCTCCTTGTGTCAGTGTTCCCAATTCAGCTTTTGCTTCTGCAAAATTGAGATAAACTTCAGCAGCTCTAAATAATGGGAAATCACTAACTCCCTTTGAGGCGCCACTAAAAGCCGATGAAGAAACAAACTTGATGGGCTGATATCCCGTCGCAGAACTTAATTGATTTTTAGTAACCTGCGTGCTACCAATCTGTTTATAGCCTGGATGAAGGATGGTCTGAGCCATCCGTGGATCACGATTGCCGAATTCATTACTATAAGTTAATTGTTGCCATCCTTGCTGCTCCGTAAAACGGGTACCATCTTTCATGAGATAATGATTCATAAAACGTTTTGTCATCCCCTGCTTACTATTGATAATATTAAACTGTATACCATGCATAAGGTTAACGGTTGAACTATATATCCTTGCCAAAATTACCTCTTGCGCAATCGCATCATCACTTACAAACAACTCTCTATAACTCATACCTGATGTAGCCTTATAAAGCGTGTAACCGCTATTGGTTATAAATTCATCGCCTGCTTGAACTGCCTGCAACAAATATTTATCAGCTTCAGCAATACCCCGATATTTTCTATACGTACCCTCAAACAAAGCAGCTCTAGTTTTCAATGCCAAAGCTGTCCAACGGGTCACAGTTGATACCGATTTGGCAATTGGTAACATACCAATGGCTCTATCTAAATCTGCCATAACTGAATCCATGACAAGCGTCCTGTTATCTCTCAATTTAAAGAGTAGCTCATCGTCAGAAGACGACAGCACTTGATCATACCAGGGTACATCACCAAAACGCCTAACTTTATTGAAGTAGAAGTAAGCCCGCATAAAATATGCTACACCATCATACTGCTTTCTTGCTTCCAAATCAGCACAATTGGACGAATTTTGTAAATAGTAATTAATACTCCGCAAAAGTGACCAGTTCCAACCAGTTTCACTTGCAGCATCACGTTGTCCTAAAATCAAAGCTCCCAAAGAATTATCAACATGATCGTCAGCATTTTGACCTGCCAGCTCATCCGCTTCATCCAATTGACCGTAAAACTGATTCGTCCACAATCGCAGCTCTTCCCGACTCGAAAAGTAATTATTTGGACTCAACGTATCCTCTGGCATTAGTGTAAGCTGATCTTTACAGCCCATTAGCAATAGGACAGCAAACACGAAAATTACCCTTTTAGTTATAGTTATAGTTATCATAGCTTTTTATTTAAAGAATTAGAAAACGATATTCAAACCGAAAATCATCGTTTTCGAAAAATTATAGCCTACACCACTGTTTGCATCATAGGTAGAAGAAGTTACCGTCAATTCCGGATCTACTGTTTTACTATATTTTTTCAACTTGGACCAATAATATAAATTTTCCCCTGAAGCGTATACCCGAATATTTGTGGATGATTTTTCCTTCCATTTGAATGTATAGCCTATTGTGAGATTTTTTAGACGTAAATAGCCTACGTCCTGCAAATAACGGTCATTTACTTCTCCTAATGCCCCTGAAGAATAAGAAGCATACCCCCTCGGCTTGGGAAAATATCCTTCTGGATTTTCTTCAGACCACGTATTATTCATAAAATCCCTGTGAATAAACGATAGTGAAGGAAAGGAATATGGACCCCAAAAATCATAGGCATATTCGGTGGGATACCAGTTCCGCTTTCCGACACCCTGCAGGAAAATAGACACATCAAATCCGTTCCAATCCGCACCAAATCGTAACGAATAATTGTAACGCGGTTGCGTACTGCCGATAATTTGTTTATCTCCAGGATCTCCAACTGTCCCAGAGCCTTGATTGATAATGCCATCACCATTAAGATCGATAAATTCCACATCGCCAGCGCGGAGGTAATTCTCCTTTTTACTCGTATAAACTCTGTTGTTAACTGCTTTATCATTCAGCCTCGCTTGATAGGCTGCAGCATCTTCATCAGTTGCAAACAATCCCTTTACACGATAGCCCCATATTTCACCGAATTGTCTTCCGACGTAATACTCACTAATCAGTTTGTCCGGATTATTATATTTAGTAATGGTTGTTTTATAGTCACCCAAGGTTGCCGTTACATGATATCGTAAAGGATGATCCAGTTTAATTTGGTCTTGCCAGCTCAATTTAAGTTCCCATCCTTTTGTTCTTAAATCAGCAACATTTCCTTTTGGGGTATTCGCTCCATAGACAGCAGGTAGAGTGAGCGATTGAGCCAGCATATTCTTTGTATCTCGGATAAAATAATCACCTGAAAATGAAAGCTTACTATTCAAAAACAAAAAGTCGGCTCCAAGATTGGATGTATTGACAGTCTCCCAAGTTAAAGACGATGAGATAGGATCCGAAACATTCGCATAGTTGGCCTTCGTTGTCCCATCAAAGGTATAATTCATACTATTAGAGGTTTTAATCTCCTCGATGTAAGCATAATTGCCAACTTGCTGATTCCCCAAACTACCGTACGAAATTCGTAACTTACTTGAATTCCAAATCTGTTTCAAAGGTTGCCAGAAACTTTCGTCGCTCATCAGCCAACCAGCAGATACCGATGGAAAAAATCCCCATCGTTGATTGGGTTCAAATCGTGATGTCGCATCCCAGCGACCGGTCATTTCCAAAAGATATTTTCCCGCGTAACTATAATTTGCACGACTAAAAATACCTAAAGTTCGAAAAGCAGCTATCGCTTGACCGACCGTTGCCTCTCCTGTAGCTAAAGAGAAAGAGCTTAGAGATTCGCTCAGAAGATCATTTTTCCGTGCAGAGAGATTTGTCTCCCGGTAATTTTCATATTGAATACCGCTCATCGCTGTAAGATGATGCTTTGCCCCCCAATCGCGGTCATAAGTCGCATACACATTTAAGTTGTGATCCTGAACCTGATAATGGTTTTCTTGATAGTAATTAGAAATTGTTCCTGACGTAAAATTCAGCAATACTCCTTCTTCACGGGAATAATCAAAAGGTAAATTGCGGTACTTATACAATCTTTTCCTATTTCCATATGCATGATGTGCAGTCAACACCAACCCCTTGGTGATTTCAGCATCCAGCCTATTCGACAACACTGTATACGTGTTACCCCGGGAGTTCCGTGCTTTATTTGCTGTTAAAAAGCCACCATGTCCAGCTCCTATCGGCGAATTAGCATTCAATTGATTGGGATACTGCATAATGGAGCCATCCGGATTCAAAGGTACAAATGAAGATAAAATATTGCTTTGTAAAGCTCTGATGGTAAATTGTTCATCATAATATCCTGCATACTTATAATTGGACGAAGTGAAATTCAATGTTCCAGTATACTTCAGCCACGGTTTGATTTGTGCATCAAGTTTTGAAAACATCGAGTAACTTTGAAAGCGGTCCTCGTAAATATTAAAAATTCCATCTTGCGACCATAGTCTACCGCTTACATGATATTTGATCTTTTCATTCCCCCCATTAGCTGTCAGATTATGCTCTTGCATTGGCCTGGTTTTTCGATAGAAATGGTTATACCAGTCGGTATTGCCGTAATAAGCATACTTTCCGTCATCTCGCACATAGGTCCATGGTCGGTCCGGATTCTCAACCTTATCATTTTTTCGTTCTTCCAGCATTTTCATTTCATCTTCTGTATAGATTGCCATATCTGTCCCCTGATAGATGTTATAAAATTTATTCACAATGGATACATGATCATAGCCCGTATTGATAAAGTCTGTCGATGTCGTATTTTGTAAAAAACCTTTGCGCCCACTATATGTAATTACTCCATTACCACCTCGATCGCGCCCTTGTTTAGTTGTTATCAAAATAACACCAGAAGAAGCTTTGGCGCCATAAATCGCGGCTGAAGATGCGTCTTTCAAAATCGACACACTCTCAATATCATTTGGGTTGATCTGACTTAGGCTGACCTCAATACCATCTGCTAAAACCAGAGGCGTACCGCCATTGATTGAAGGTGTACCTCTGACATTGATTCCATAGCCACCATCCATTGCCCCCGTGCCAAACGTAATATTTAATGCAGGATCCATTCCCTGTAGAGCTTGTGCTGTTCCCGAAACGATCCTATTTTCAATATCCTTTGCTTGGACGACAGACACTGCTCCCGTTAGGTTTTTCGCTTTTTGCTGTCCATAACCTACTTGAACAATAACTTGCTCTAAAGCCGTTATTTTTTGATTTAGTACAACCCGTAGCCTATTATTGCTACCTATATTAACTTCCTTTTCTTCATAGCCCGTAGAAGAAATAATTAAAATATCATTTTGATGTAACGACAAGAATTCAAATCGGCCATACTCGTCAGCCACCGTGATATCTTCTTTGTTTTTGACACGTATAGTTGCTCCTATTAATGGTTCTTGCTTATGATCTACAATCAATCCTTCCACTTTTAACCCGTTGAAATCATTTTTCTTCTTCTTTGTATCGATGGAAAACACAATTGTTTTGCCTTCGATACTGTATTGCATGTTTTGTGTGTAAGCTATACTATCTAAGGCATGCCTTAGTGAGACTTTTTCCCAATTTATAACTTTTAAACTCTTGTTCTGAACATCTTTTTGTTGATATAGAAAGAAGCAGTTACTCTGCTTTTCTATTTCCAATAGTACCCGATCTAAAGCAACATTTTGAGCTTTATAGGTAATTTGTTGACCATTTACTGCCGCGACTCCAAGCAGCAAACAGCAGGTAGAAAGAAATGATTTAATATTCATTTTACAATGTTGTCATATAAAAAATATAGTAAAGTCGTGGATATGACATGGGCGTCCCCATATCCTGCCAACTACTCTTTGGGGATATTCATTATTGTTGAGAAAATTTTTAGTGGTTAAATATCGAGTATCAAGGTATGCCCTTGTAGCTTGCAATCAATATTACTTGTCCGAAACATCCGTATAACTTGGTCCAATGATGCTTTACGATCTATTTTACCTATCAATTTCAACTCTTTTTTTACAGCCTCACTCATAACAATATGAATGTTATACCAACGTTCCAATTGCCTTAGCACAACCATGGAGTTATCTGATCTAAAACTAAAATAACCCAATTTCCAGGCAATTTCATCCTCCACAATGGTAGAATGAACAGACATCTGAAGTCCATTCGATACCAATAGTTGCTGTCCAGGTTTTATAATTTTTGATTGGTTTCCGGCAGCAACCTTTAGACTACCTTCAACAAGAGTGGTTTTCACATTTGGCTCATTAGGATATGCATTGATATTAAAAGATGTACCTAGCACTGTAACCAACTGTTGTTTAACCGCTATTTTAAATGGTTTTTCAGGCATTCTTCTAACGTCAAAGAAAGCCTCACCTTCTAAAATTACCGATCGTTCGTCCCCTTTAAAGCGTGATGGAAACGAGAGCCGTGATCCTGCATTTAACCATACTCGTGTACCATCTGTCAATGTTATTTTATATTGACCCGAAAGCGGTGTTTCTATAACATGATTTAATAGCATGCCACGCTGGTCTCCTCCATTTTCTTGTGTTTCACAAATTAATGAACCATCTTGATCCTTTCGGATATGCAAATCATTTGCTGTAACCTCCGCTCCTACAGCCATGTCATCCAATGTAAGTCTATTTCCATTAGATAGCGTGATAAAAGCGATGTCTCTGCCGGGGAGAATATCTTTGCGAGTATCGGCTAAAGGTGCTGTCTGAAAAATTTGCTTGTCTCTAAAAACCAAAAAATATGGAGAAAAGTAGATAAAGCAAACCAAAATTGCTGCGACCACAGCAATCCAACTGTAACGGAATCTATTTTTTCTAGTGTTGTCATCCCTACGGATAGCATCCCACAAACGATGATCTTCTGACAAAGGTTTTGTGGAGATATCCTGGAATTCTTTAAGGTCTTTTAGAAATAGTTCTTCGTTATCTATACGTTCAATCAGACTTTTGAATAAAGGATCTTTATTCGCCCAATCCTGAAGTGCCTTCTCTCCAGCGGGGGTTAATTCTCCTGTTGCTTTTTTCTCTAGTAAATCCGCTAAATCTTTCACTTCCTTTTTAATCTATTTACTTCTAATACGTAAACAGGTTTACAACCTTACCAAAAAAATTAAATTATCTATGATCTATAAGATATTGTAGCACAATTAGCATCAAAGGATTGTACACAAATGATTTGCGCAGTGAGGAAATAGCTTTTGATTTTTGGACAAAAATTGATTCCGCGGACATATTTGTCTCTCTTATGATTTCCTCCGTGCTCATCCCTTCCAAAATGCTCATTCGGAATACCTTTTGCTGTGCATTAGGAAGCTTTTGAAGCTTTTGTTCTAAATGCATCAACAGATCAGAATAAAGTATTTTGACCAATATTTCCGGCTTTTCATTTGCAAAATCGAAATCTTCTATAGGAAATGTTGCTAGAGACTTAACATTTCTCAACACATCAATACACATGTTTTTTACGGTCACATACAAAAATGATTTTAGGTGACGATCATTATCTATCTTAATACGATGCTTCCATAAACCAAAGAAAGCATCGCTGACAACCTCTTCAGCCGCTTCTACATGAATAAATGTACGTGCAAAATGTAATAATGGTTTCTGGTAGCAATCATATACTTTTTCAAATATTTTTTGATCTCCTTGTCTAAATTTTTCAATATCTATCGTCAGTAGCATACATATGATTAAGTTGAAACAAATTTACTGAAGAATGCACAAAATCTAAAATTAATTTTTTGTTAACAATCTGCAAAACAATTAGTTATAAAAAAAAGAAGGTTATCCATAATTAGAAAACCTTCTTTTTACAACTCGCTTTATTTCACTCTTATATGTAAATAGTTCATACAACTTCGTTCACCATTTGCATCCGAAACTTGGTTAACAACTCGACCTTCTCCAATGCTCTTCGCCCACATCGTTGTAGATCCACCACCATCAAATCTAATTACATCTTTAAGCTGGAGTTTTGCAGCAACCCGATAGGCCTCATAAAAATCCAAACCCCTATCGTTTACTGATCGACCATCCACACAAAATAATATGATCTTTTTACCACTTTCTTTTACTCCAATATTAGTGGTCGGGTTGATAGTCAATGCGTCGGCTTCACTGCTTGGAGCGACATAATTACCATTTTGAACATAATGAAACATACTGGCATTGTGTACTTTGATTTCCTTACTAACGGAGCCTATAAGCAAAGTATTTTTCACATCAATCAAACTGCCTACTTGAAGTAAACTACGCATTCGCTCAGCCTTACTCCCAGTAACTTGCAATACCCAATCTTTCTTTGAACCTACAAATGGGACTGTAATCGCTGCATTTCGACCATCTATTATTTGCACAACTTCCGCAGTCTGGTAACCTACATTTACTTGCAAGCCCTCAGCTTGATTTCTACAGACTAAAAATAAAGCCCGCTCTCCAATTGGATTAGATAATCCAGCATAAGGTTGTTTTACAAAACGGTTAGTATATATATTGGCGTCATAGTTTACTTTACCATTTAACCGAACGATAGTATCATTTACAGAATAGAATTCGAACTCCTCAGCCCCTATCCGCACATTACCTTTAAACTCCCGCTCTCCAAAACTTATCGTACGATCAGTAAAGAATGTAAAACCGGGACGATGGTTAACCAAACGTCTACGTACATCCGGGTTATTAATAAAAACAGGTTCCCCTTCTTCAATATGTACTCCCCTTGGAAACCCGTCATGCGAATTAAAAAAGCCTGTATTTATTCCCGCTACAATGTTCCGTCCTTGCGCCCGTCTGCGAGTAATAGTTTCAGATAGAGTTTCACGTCGGTTTTTTCCATTATTTGCATTCTGATTAGCATTGGGGTTGGGACATATTTCGTTTGCCATTGCTGTTTCAAAAACTACATTTGGATTGTCCAAATCAATCTCAACAGCATAAATATGTTGTCCAAAATTTATAAATGAATATTTTCGATATGATACTCCAGGCGCTAATTGAATACTGTCAATCGTTTCCCATGCGTAATAATCATTATCCCTATTGTTGAGATAATTCAACATAGGATCGAAAGCACCATGACACACTGCATTTTTATAGGTTGCTACAGCAGCCTGCTCTGGAATTTGACTAAACAAACTGTAATTATCCACCCTCCCACCAATGTGGCAATTTTTAACGAATGTATCAGACGAACTCGTTCCGGAATATCCGCAAGCCCACCCTGGACCATGTTTTGCAGAACTTATAGCACGAGCATCTGAAAGGATGATACCACCGTTTGTACAATCATCTACATACCCCCCATTGTGCCCCACAAATCCCCCCACACGACTGCCATTAACTGAAAATACGGAACCCATGTTTGTGCAGGTCTGTACCAAAGTATTGGCTCCCGAACCACCAACAATCCCTCCCATACGTTTTATATTATATCTATCCGCACGGTTTTGAAACTTATTTTCCCAATCATCTATTAGTTTACCATCGTTCATACATTGAACCACTTTGCCTCCGTTTAAAGAGCCTACAATTCCTCCACTACGCCCCGTCCCTACTTTTATTGTTCCCGAATTTTGTGCATTCGAGATAATTGCTTCAGTTCCTTGCACAAATCCCACAATTCCTCCAGAGTGAATTCCACTGTTTACGCCTGTCGCCAAATTGTTTTCAACAGATACGATTACATCTCCTTTATTAATGCAGGAGTAATCTTCACCAAAACGACCAATACTTCCGCCATCAAGCACACCAACCATCCCTCCAATTCGCATCGAAACATTAGCATGATCTGAACCTGCAAATGAAATGTTAACTAAATTCGTACAATCTACAATTCGACCTTTAACATATCCACCAAACGCACCAATAGCAATACCCTGTTTACTTTGTCCATTAACTATAATATCACCTGTCATCGTCAGATTTTTAATGACCCCAGATGTATCAATTCCGTCAAACAAACCGAAAGAAATACCGCCTTGATCTAAATCAATCACACGATCTATATGTTCAAGTCGATGCCCATTTTCGTTAAAGACTAAATTCAGCCCCCCACTTAAACGATATTCAACCTCTTTATTTGCTTGAGTCACATCTGAAGAGACCGAAGCCTTCAGACTATCCCAATCTATATCTTGCATATCGATGTTATTAGCCAGTGACACTTCTCCAATATCATCTTTAAACCTCGATAAATCCTCACCTAAAGATAAGGCATTTAAAAAATCCTCCATTTCTTCAACCGTAGATATCGAACCATTTGCTGAAGTTTCTTCCGTAGTAGGAATAGCCACCTCAGTTGTTATTTTTTTACACTGAGCAAATGGCAGTGCTAACAAAAAAATCCAAATTGAGTGTTTCATTTTTCTTTTATACTTTAGTTTACTATTAGATACGGTAAAAAAAGTAACACCTTACCAAGAAAAATAAAAAAAGAAAATAATTAATTTTGTCTATTTTAGGGTTACAGACCGAGTAGTTTTGGTTACGAATTGCATTCTAGAAATAGTCTTCAACAACATATTTAGGGAATAATAAATATGTTATTGAAGACACATCTGAATAATAAAATAAGTTCATTTCCAGATTATATCTATACAACCACACTTTGATAAAAACAGCCACTAAGTTTCGTAGTTTTTATCGCAAATTTTGTAACTGCATTATTTTAGCATGAGGTTATTCTATTCTGGAGCAAATTAACTGGTCATCGATTTTCAAATCTGTATGGTCAGTATATTTAAATCTCCAAGTAGTAAAAAACGCCAATTTAGTCTACAATCTCTGATCAGATCATGTTTAATTGTTGTCCATGTGACTTATCCAAGGATCATCCCTTCCATAATCGGTTGGTATTTCCGACGATTCAATCTGCAGCGTCCCTCCCTTTCTAAGCTCTTCATGTGTGATCCATAACCTCTTCAAATCCCTTCCATTCAACTTAATCGATTTGATATAACGCGTTTTGTCGCTTCGATTCGGCACCTCAATGGTCAGTGGATTCTCTTTATTTTCCAATCTGATTTGATCAAAAAATGGCACGCTGATATAAAAAACAGGTTCCCCGACCAAAGGTTGTTGCAATCCGATCGCAGATAGCACCCACCAGCTCGACATAGCACCAGCATCGTCGTCCATGGTTCTTACAAAGGCTTTAGGCTCATTTTTATAGATCCGGTCGATATGTGCTCCGATTCCACGGCTGTTGTCATTAAAGTAATATTGTATGATGGTGTCCAATGCAATTCGATGTATCCACTCCTGATAGCGCCAAGGGGTTTTACTCGCATTATATAAGGTCAGCGATTGCATATCCGGTTCATTCGCCCTATTGAAATAATAACCGTCATAAAACTCATCCAGTTGCTGTGTAAAATTTTCTTCACCACCTGCTAGCTTTCTTAATCCCATAACATCAAAAGGTACATTCCAACGATATTGCCTAATTGTTCCCTGATACATATCCCGTGCCGACATACGGTCGACATCTCGTTTGGTCAGATCTTTGAAATCTTTATTCCAAATTGCCTGATATGATTTTGCTCGCTCCAGATAGATTTTGCTGTTCTGCGGAAAAAGCTTGGACATTGCCCACATATCATAACATGCTTCAAGGTACTTGTCCGGTTTCTTAAAATCATAGCGCAGGGTATCATGTATTAACGAATCTTTTATTCCATCAATATCGACCCGATATCCTTTCTTGACCGCATCCAAAAGAACGACAGCGGCATGTTCTGTCCGGACCGAATTTGCTGGTTCATGAGCTCCTGCAAAGTCAAATTTCCCATAACGGTACAGGTCTGCAATCGAGGAGACAACGCCCTGATACATTTCAGTATCTATCAGCTCCAAAAGCGGTAGCTGTGTTTTATAATTGTCCCAAATTGCCCATCCATGATAACGTATTTCTTTGGAACGATGTATTTTCCCGTCTGTTCCCCTAAAATTTCCCTGCTCATCGCTGATAACATAAGGAGATTGTAAACTGCGATAGAGCAAGGAATAGAATAAATCTACCTTATCCGAATCGCCCTTTACCTGCAGTACCGACAGGGCAGTTTTCCAACGATCAGCTGCACGTTTTTTTACCGTTGAAAAATCTAGCTTATCATATTCTGCAAGTGTCTTTTTTGCGTCCTGTTGATCCACAGCCGAAAATGCAATATTGACGTCTGCTATAAGGCTTTCCTCCTTCAGGTCTACCCAGATCTTGTTCCCCTCCTTTCGCCATTCGCTCGCTGTAGGAATTTCCAGCGCATAATAAATGGTATATGTTCCCACATGGCAGGTCGTTTTCGCACGTACTTTACCGAATAGCAGATTACCCTCCTGTGTAAATTCATTGTCAACAAAAGCGCCATTGAAAGCATGCCCCAAATCAATAAAAAAACCTTTCCTACCCACGGGAAAAGTATATTGTTCACGACCAAAATCATTATTCACAGCCACTTCAACTTGAATACCCTCTGCGGTTTTTAAAGCATAATACCCAGGTTGGGCGTGCTCGTCAATTTTATTCAGCGGCTTTGTATCATTTTTTATAAATGGTCTAATAAGGATCAGTCCACCACTGCCCATACAACCTACTCCCTCGAGGCGATTGTGTGTAAAGCCTTTAATTTCCTTGGCAAGATGCTCATAGCCCGTATGCGTCCCCGGATTAGTATAGGGCACAATGCTCAATTGATGGAAAGGAGAAGAAGCCGCTGGTGAAAGCTGGCCGTGGTCGCCGGAAGATCCCAAGAAGACGTTTACACGATCGGTCTGCGCTCCAGCAATTGTAGCATAACAGAGCATCAAAGACAGCAGTAATTTTTTCATATATAGTCTATTATTTTTTATATGTATAAAGGGCGCAAACTGATTTTTCACGATACAAAAAGCTAACCTATACAGTTCTTGGCCATAGCAAACAACTATTTTTTTCAGCGCCTGATGTTTTTTATTTATTAATTCTTCGAGAACTTTTCGAACAATTTGAAAGAGATGATGGTGATTATACCAGTACAGTCCAACGTAAACAAAACTAACGATATAGGAGATAACTTTAGGATATAATGGTTTAAGGCTAGCAAAAGTAAATCCTTCAGGTACTTATAATTCAAGTACCATAATCGTTATAATGATGGCCAAAACGCCATCACTGAATGCTTCTAACCTGCCTTTAGTCATTTTTGAAGATCGGGGTTAATAGCTGATACTGCAGGCCTAAACGGAATACATTTAATCGCGCCACACCAGGATCACCGCCCAACATTCCACTACGGTAGTCTTTTAGGCCCCATGAATAACCGGCAAACATGGTATAACGGTCATAATTTACATTAAACTGTAAACGCGGGCGTAGATCCAAATCGATAACCTTGCCTCTATCACGATCAAAACTTGTTTTATTCCCCTGTTTATCTTCAATGCTACCATTTTCTTTGATGCTCAGCGTTTTGGCAATATCCATACCCAGCTGTATATCCATTGTCATCGGTTCAAAAAAGACACGATAGCCAACAAAAGGATTAAAATTGATAAATTGTTGATTGAGACGGGTCTGACCACGGCTTCCATTCATAAACTCATTGCCTTCCAAATCAATCTTTGTCTGCAATCGTTCATAGGCGCCTTCCAAACCTGATATTAGGTTGTTGGCAAAAACATAACGGTAGTTTAAAGCGCCACCAATATTGATTCCATATTTTTTTCCATAAGGATTATTGGTATAATAGTCCTGTTGTGTAGATCCATTCAACGTACTCTTTGCTTCGGTTCCCGATCCCGTAAAATTGGACACACCGGAGGTGACACCCACACGTAGTTCGTGCGATTGCGAGAAAGCCATAAAATGGGTTATACCAGCAAAAAGTCCGACAAGTAAAAATCTCTTCATCATAACCGAAATATTAAATTAAAATCCTTTAAAAAATTGAGCGAATTTGATTGTTAAAAGTAAGAAAATTTATGTGATTCAACTTACTCCAATCTTTATTTTTTCTGTAACGATAGGGTGCATTCATCAGCGGAAATCCATCAATCTTATCAGCCAATAAAAAAATATCAGGAGACAATATGACTATATTTATTGAACTACATCAATGAAAATGAATCAATTCAGGCTTATTTTTGTTGTATTACAAACAAAAGAATTATCCGTATGAAATATATATTGGAAAACCCTGTCATCGGTCATATTGCCGAGCAGAAATATAAGACCAGCATCCACTGGAGGAATGGTGAATTTATTACGGATGAACCTGAAAAACTTGGCGGCAGAGATCTTGGGCCTGACCCCTACACCCTTCTTATCTCATCGCTTGTATCTTGTACCTTAGCTACTTTACGCATGTACATCGATAAAAAAGGGCTTGATATTCCAGAAATTTCAGTCAGTTCAAATATGTACCTCAAAATTGAAAAAGGACAGGTGGTTACATATTTTGATCGCGAGATAGCTTTTGGACAAATCTTAGCAGAGGATACCCGAGAACGCCTGCAACAAATTGCCGAAGAATGTCCCATTTCAAAAATTTTAAAGGGTAATGCCATTGTCAATACACTCATCAGGACAAATCCTTAAAAAAGAACATCATGAAAATCTTAACCTTTCTCATATTTGGTAAAAATGAAGAAATTCTCCTCACGCTCAAGAGAATCATTGAAAACACGCCCAACTGGAATGCATCGATACAATACGATTTGGATGCCTGTAAAAAACAGCTTATTGACGTCCCTGTAGATGTTTTATTATTGAGTTCGGGACTCTCGCCTCAGGAAGAGCATGAAATAACAGATCACCTTACGCGGCTCACTTATCCGATTGGTCTGATCAAACATTATGGCGGTGGAAGTGGACTTCTAAAAAATGAAGTCTATAGTCTTTTTCCAGACTTACTCTCCGTTTAATAAAGCACAGGATATAGCAATAGCGTCCTAGAAAAACAACCGAAAACCGTTAAAACTCTTTCTTTATTGAACTAGATCAATAGAAATCGACGGCCAATAGGCTAATTTTGGATACTAAATAATAAGATCATGAACAGACAGAACTTTATAAAAAAGGGACTTTTGGGTTCCGGGATATTTGCATCAACAGTGTCTTCAGCTGATATCTTGAAGAATGATATTGACGAGATAGAGCCGCTTGAAACGCTGGATGCCGAAGCTGTAAACTATAATTCAGACAAATTGGAAAACCATAGTGTCCTCCACAAGGCGGCTACACGCGGTCATGCAAATCATGGTTGGTTAGATAGCAATCATACGTTTAGCTTCGCCAATTATCACGACCCCGAACGTATGCACTTTGGTGTATTACGGGTGCTAAATGATGATATAGTGGCTGAAGGAAGAGGTTTTGGCAAACACCCGCACGATAATATGGAAATCATCAGTATTCCTTTGGAAGGTGATTTGCAACACGAAGACAGCATGGGTAACAAAGCCATTATCCGGAAAGGAGATATTCAGGTCATGAGCGCCGGAACAGGCATCATACACAGTGAATATAATAAAAACACCGATCAGGTAGTCAAGTTTCTTCAAATTTGGGTGTACCCTAATCAACGGAATGTGAGCCCCCGATACGATCAAATTACATTGGATATAACTCAAAGACAGAATAAATTCCAGCAAATTCTTTCTCCAAATCGAGAAGACGAGGGTGTATGGATCCATCAGGATGCCTGGTTTTCCATGGGGCATTTTGACAAGGACGTCCAAACAAAATACCGAATCAAAAAGGCAGGAAATGGTGTATATGTTTTTGTAATAAAAGGTAGTGTTACTGTCGAAGGAAAAGAATTAGAAAGCAGAGATGGCTTTGGAATATGGGATGTCGCTGAAATTAACCTCAAAGTAACCTCAGCAGATACTGAAATCCTGCTGATGGATCTTAGTATGATATTGGACTAATTAGGTGCATTATTTAGACATCATTTAACAAAAAAAGGGAGCCTATGAGGCTCCCTTTTTTGTTAAGGCTATTTATTTTAGAAAGTAACGGAATTCAGCTTTTTATCAACGAAGATACCATCTATTGCTTTCAGATTGAAATTGACATTACGTTTTGCTTTCAATTTGATCTTAAATAAAACTTCAGATCCATTCAAAGTCTCCTTGTTGCCCAGATTAACAAAAGTAGCATACAGAGCCTTACTTCCATTGGTGTGAAGACGATCGTTGCTATAATTGTTCATCTCCTTTAAATGTACGGACTCAATACCGACATATTCAAAATCACCCTGATTGTAAGGAAGAGCAAAACTAAGTGCATTGACAGCTTTAAGATTCTCTCCACTAACACTGATCTCCACAATATCACCCGATTTTAAGGTCGTTTTTGAAGGAATCAGTTTTAATTTACCACTGACCTTTTCTTCTTTATTTGGTTTTGCACCGCCTTCTATGACAACAGCAACATTGGAAATATCATAAGCGTCAATCAGATTATTTTTATTGACATCACCATTGCTGACATAACCTTCGAAATCTCCATCTCCCAGTCGCAATCCCGTGTAGTTAATATAGGAAGTCAAGTCATTATGATCGATCAATCGGTCATTATTAATATCGCCCGGTAAGTAGCTTGACGAACCTGGCACTTTAAACACATATAATTCTCTTCCTGAACCAAAACCTCCCACAGCTTCAGAAACTGAAATTTTGATAAATCGAGCCACCGGATGGGTTCCAAAATCAAAACGTTTCATTTCGCCATCACGTTTCCAGTCAAAACCACCAGCTTCCGTCCAGGTGTCCTTATCATTGCTATAGAATACTTTTCCTTTTAAAATGATGCCATTTCCGCCATCGGTTCTTGGAAGATACACAAACTTATCCAATTGATTAACGGATTTTAGATCTAAGATCATATCAAACGGAACCGCAGTATGTCCCCATTTTGTATGCCACATATCCCCCTCATCATAATTGAACAATTTATTGATACCATTTCCGCCTTGGTTATCCACAGAAGTCTCTGCTTTGATTCCTTCGATGGCAAATTCCAATGGATTTGCCTTTGTTTTTGCGGCAAATGTACTCCAATCTGAAACACCAGATTTATTGACAGCTCTAATTTTAAACTGGTAATCAGTTTCCGCGGCCAATCCTTCGAATAGCAACTGACTGTCTTTGATGGTCGAATAGATCAGATTATTGAATTCAATTTCATAATAATCAGCATTTGCAACCTTTTCCCAGGTTGGGGTTAAGGTATATGCTTGTGTATGTTGATCTGTGATAACAGCTTTGGGCGAAGTCAAAGCACCGGTCTGAGCCAGATAGTTGTCAACAGGAGCATATTCGAAACCCTCCAATTGTACTTCTATTGCAGTCGATGAGACATCCTGTTTCGCTAGTCGTACCAGCAACTTCGGATTTTTCACCAAAGGTACTTTTTCAAATTCAGATCCCTTGGTTGCAAACTGATTCAGGTTTGGTTGTGCGTCGTAGAAATATACATTTTCAGAAGTATTGAACGCATCTAAGCTGTTCACTTCTTTAAGTTTATTATTTTTTCCATTGACCTTTACGGTCAATTTCTTAGGTGCTTTGGTAACGTTGAAACGAATTTCGGTAGACTTCATTTTTTCAAATCCGTCAAATTCGCCCTGTGTTGGAGCAATCGTAAAAACAACTTTATTATTGTTTAACTGCGAAGTTAGGGATGTAGTTACTCCCTTACCATACCGATAAGCCTCGGTTTTTCCATCATCATCATATTCCAGGAAATTGGAATTCCCATAAGGATACACCTCATAAATACGTTGATCCTTTTTGATTTCCAGCACATTATTATTCGGGTTGGTTACCGGAATAATAGCTCCATTTTTCACAAAAACAGGCAGCTTCCAAATAGGCACATTAAAGTTATTGATGATACGGCCACCCTGGTATTTTTCACCCGTAAAATAATCAATCCATTCACCATCCGGCAGGTAGATACCATTGCGTATATCATTTCCCTTCTCATCCACACGTGTTTCCTGATAAATCGGTGCCACCAGGAAATTTGGACCATAGAGGTACTGGTATTGCGTTGCCTTTCCAAGTGTATAAGCATTTGCTTGCTCTAAAAACATCGCGCGAATGATGGGCAGACCATCTACCGCTTGTTTTGCCACACTATAGCTGTAGGGAACCAATTGAGATTTCAATTTCAGATACAGACGATTGATCGAAGTAGCTGGCTCGCCCAAAGCATGAGGGTATTTCTCGTTCGAGCCCCAGCCATCCATATTGAGTTCCATGGGTGTCCAAGTCTTCCATTGAAAATCACGGATATTGACCTTGAAGTTTTTACCACCAAAGATCCCGTCCATGTCAGAGGTAATGTTGGGCTGGCCCGAAAGTCCCGAGCCTATATATGTTGGTATGTGGAATCGAATATACTCCCATACACCTCCAGTTTGGTCACCCGACCAGATACCCGCATAGCGCTGCGTACCTGCCCAACCATCCAATGAAATAATAAATGGACGAGCGTCGTTGCCATAGTAAGGCATGGTATGCCCTACATCAGCTACCCCGTTGAGACCAAAGGAGTATCCTGGGCCCACCCAGGCCACATCCGTCTTTAGGACTCTCACACCTGCATCCCGTACCTCTTTTACTATATCACGTTGCAGTAATGCACTGATGCTGTCTTTGGGATGGAGATCAGACTGTGTCCATAAACCGATTTCCACACCATTCTT
Source organism: Sphingobacterium sp. UBA865 (assembly GCF_002295765.1). Taxonomy (NCBI): domain Bacteria; kingdom Pseudomonadati; phylum Bacteroidota; class Sphingobacteriia; order Sphingobacteriales; family Sphingobacteriaceae; genus Sphingobacterium; species Sphingobacterium sp. UBA865. Next base: position 241,318 of record NZ_DBGB01000041.1, read on the forward strand.
ACGTGCATAATCGCCGAACTCTTTCAGGTTTTGGATATTTCCATCTAAAGATGCCGTTTGACCATATCCAGCACCGTAACCATCATTGGGAAGAATCCAACCCAAAGGCATGTCATGGGCTTTATAACGGTCTATGACTGCGCGAGCCGAAAATTGATAATTGTTTTTCTCGCCATTCAGCGATTCTTTGATTCCGCCATTGTCCTTTTGGCTTTCTTTATAGCGTTTGCCATCTTCAAAAAGAATTCCCTTTTCATCTTCTTTCCAAAAATCGCGGTTATAAGCATTAAGATGTCCTTCGTACAAACCAAATTTTGGTAGAAGAATTGGGTTACCCGTCAATTGGTAGAAATCGTTGAGCAAAGGCACAATACCGTCACCAACCATAAAAAAGACATCCAGATAATCCGTATCGTGGGCCAATTTGACTGTGCCAGCGGTTTTGGCTCCAAAGGCGTAACTTCCCTTCTTAAAAGTATGCCACATAAAACCATACCCTTTGGTTGACCAGTAATAAGGGGTTGGAGAGGCAACACCGCCATCGGTCCAGCTGTTCTGATTTTCGATAGCAATTACTTTTCCCTTATGTGAAAAACGTCCATTTTGAACGCCACCACCAAAAAAGTACTCATCCGCATTTTCCTTTAATTCAAGGCTTACTTGTTTGTCCTCAAAAACGACCGGCTTTAAGCTTTCAACTACAATCTTATTGGTTTTACGATTAAGGATACTAAACTGTGAAGTCTGTTTATCCATTGAAAAAAGAATATCGTTGGTGGAGATGCTGACCTTATTACCTCCATCCTTTACCTCAAGCCCAGTGACTGTTTTCCGAGGTTGCTCTACCAATATTTTTGCTTCGGGTTCACGGATTATACCGCCATGAACATCCTGGAACATCCTAAAAATATGATTACCGTAGAAATCTAAAGTAAGACGTTGACCATTATCGTATACAATCTCGACTGTTGTCGGATTAATTTTCTGAATCGTGATAATACGGTTTCCGTGATCGCGACCCATTGTATTATAATAATTGATCGTACTTACTTTAGCGTCAACTCGAGAGGGTTGAAAAATAAAAGGAGAAGCCAATCCCATCAGTAAACTGACTTGTGCTTTTGTGCTCCAAAAAGATATCTTCATGCGTATGATTTATAATGCATTAAATTAACATAACAATAATACAATAGTAAATCGAAGTAAAAAAGGAATTATGGAATACAAACGATTGTCCAATAATAATGTTGCAGGCTAGCGGCGGTTTCGGAACAGCTTCCGATGGAGCAGGCTCACCGACGGTCCTCTGCTGCGATAACCGATAGGCGGAGGATATGCAATGTCTTATACATGGAAATACGGAAGTACTTAAACGAAAGAAGCCCTTGAC